>NZ_JBZVFJ010000050.1:0-24851 GCF_058402725.1 Fundidesulfovibrio sp.
GGAAAACGCGCGTTGTTCCCCTCGTCCAGCCGGAAGAAAACCGTCCCGGCGGTTTCAATCCCTGGCCCGGGTTCGCGTAGGTCTTCGTCCGCCTGCGAGAGCGGGGCGCCCTTGGCGGCGCGCAGCGCTTCGGAAAACCGGCGTGGTCCTTCGGGCCAGCTGCCGCCCGGCCTACTCGGGCCGGAAGACCACCACGCCCAGGGGCGGCAGGGTGAGCGTGAGCGTGTGCGTCCGGCCGTGGCTCTCCTCGTCCTGGGCCGTTACGGACCCGGCGTTGCCCATGCCGGAACCGGAGTAGTGCCGCGAGTCGGAGTTGAGCACCTCCCGCCAGACTCCGCCCCGGGGCACGCCCACGCGGTAGCCCTCGCGGGGGATGGGCGTGAAGTTGAAGCAGGCCAGGAGCATCTCGGAGGGGTCCTTTCCGAAGCGCAGGAAGGCCAGCACGCTGGCCTCGGCGTCGTGGAAGTCCACCCACTCGAAGCCCTTGTGGTGGAAGTCGGTCTGGTGCAGGGCCGGGCATTCCCGGTAGAGGGCGTTCAGGTCCCTGACCCAGTCGCGCATTCCGGCGTGGGCGGGCTGTTCCAGGAGCGCCCATTCCACCTGGGCGTCGTGGTTCCACTCGCTCCACTGGGCCACCTCGCCGCCCTGGAAGAGGAGCTTCTTGCCCGGGTGGGTCCACATGTAGCCCAGGAGCAGGCGCAGGCCCGCGAACTTCTGCCAGTCGTCGCCGGGCATCTTGCGCAGGAGCGATCCCTTCCCGTGCACCACCTCGTCGTGGGAGAGCGGCAGCACGAAGTTCTCGTTGAAGGCGTACCAGATGGAGAACGAGAGCGCTCCGTGGTGGTATTTGCGGAAGACCGGGTCCTTGGTGAAGTAGTTGAGGGTGTCGTGCATCCAGCCCATGTTCCACTTCATGCCGAAGCCCAGGCCGCCGATGTAGGGGGGCCTGGAGACCAGGGGCCAGTCGGTGGATTCCTCCGCGATGGTCTGGATGCCGGGGAAGCTCGTGTAGGCGGCCTCGTTGAGGCGGCGCAAGAGGTCGATGGCCTCCAGGTTCTCCTTGCCGCCGAAGCAGTTGGGCACCCACTCGCCCTCCTTGCGGGAGTAGTCGAGGTAGAGCATGGAGGCCACGGCGTCCACGCGCAGGCCGTCGGCGTGGTAGCGGTCGAGCCAGAAGAGGGCCGAGGAGATCACGAAGGCGCGCACCTCGTGGCGTCCGTAGTTGAAGATGCCGCTCTTCCAGTCGGGGTGGTAGCCCTGGCGCGGGTCCTCGTGCTCGTAGAGGTGCGTGCCGTCGAAGAGGGCCAGGCCGTGGCCGTCGGTGGGGAAGTGGGAGGGCACCCAGTCCAGGATCACGCCGATGCCCGCCGCGTGCAGGGCGTCCATCAGGTCCATGAAGTCCTGGGGCGTGCCGTAGCGGCTGCTGGGGGCGAAGTAGCCCAGGGTCTGGTAGCCCCAGGAGGCGTAGAAGGGGTGCTCCATCACGGGCAGGAACTCCACGTGGGTGAAGCCCATGTCCGTGAGGTAGCCGGGCAGCTGGCGGGCCATCTCCTGGTAGGAGAGGGAATCCCAGGTGTCGGCATGGCGCTTCCAGGAGCCCAGGTGCATCTCGTAGACGGACATGGGGGCGTCCAGGGCGCCGGCCCCGGCGCGCGCGTCCATCCAGGCGGCGTCCTTCCACTGGTGGTCGAGCTTCCAGACCACCGAGGCCGAGCGCGGCGGCACCTCCCAGGCGAAGGCGAAGGGGTCGCCCTTTTCCAGGTGTCGGCCGTGCACCCGGGAGGTGATGTGGTATTTGTACACCGTGCCCTGGCCCACGCCGGGCGCGAAGCACTCCCAGATGCCGGAGCCGTCCAGGCGGGCGCTCATGGGGTGTGCCTTGCGATCCCAGCCGTTGAAGTCGCCGATCACGGAGACCTTGCGGGCGTTGGGCGCCCACACGGCGAAAAGCGTGCCCTCCATGCCGTCCACGGTCATGGTGTGGGAGCCCAGCTTCTCGTAGAGGCGGAAGTGGGTGCCCTCCTTGAAGAGGTAGATGTCGTGGTCGGTCAGCAGGCTCACGCCGTGGAGGACGTTGGGGGTCATGGGGGCTCCTGGGGGGCTGGCGATCGTCCGATCATAGGCCAAACGGCGGACGAGGGAAAGGGGGAGGCCGCCGGAGCGGGGCCGGGCGGGCGAGGGGAGACGGCGATTATTGCGTCCCTGCCGGGGACCGATCCGGCTGCGGGGGGGGCCGCCCTCAGGGGCGCGACCAGCCGGGCACGAAGCGTCCGGCGCGGCGCAGTTCGCGGTCGAGGCTCCGCGCGCCGGGCAGGCGATCCTCCAGGGCGCGCCAGTAGGCGGGGGAGTGGTCCAGATGCAGGGTGTGGGCCAGTTCGTGGGCCAGCACGTAGTCGGAGAGCTCCGGCGGCAGGAAGAGGAGCCGGGCGTTGAGCGAGATGGTCCCCCGGGCCGAACAGCTGCCCCAGCGGGAACGCTGCAGGCGCACCACGCACCCGGCATGGGGCAGGCCCAGGCGGGCCGAGAGGGCGTCCAGGCGCGGGGGCAGCTCCCGCGCGGCCTCGCGCTTGAGCCAGACCCTGAGCGCGCGGGCCACCAGTTCGCGGTCGGCCAGCGCGCCCGAAACCTCCAGGCTGGCAGGACCCGCGGCGCGCACCCGCACCGAGCCGCTCCCGTCCGGTCCCGGGCGGTAGCGCACGGTCAGCTCGCGCCCCACGGCGCGAAGCGAAACCCCGGCCGGGGGCAGCAGGGCCTCCGCGCGCTGGAGCGCCATCCGCTCGAGAGTGTGCGTCACCCACTCCAGCCGCTGGGCAACGATCTCCGGCACGAGCGCGGCGTCGAACCCCACGGGCACGCTCACCACCAGCCCGTCGCGCGGGGTGACCAGCAGGCGCACCTGCCTGGCACGGGCCGAAACGCGCACGCTGTAATCCGGCAGGGGGGGGAGCTTGGCGGGGGGAATCTTCCTGGAGGCGTTCACGGAGGGTTTTCTGATCATATGTTGGACTTGCTGTCAAAAGGGGCTTGCCGTATGATGAAACTGCCTTTTGACAGCATTGTCAATGATTCCCCGCCCACCCGGAGTACCCCCATGTCGTACCCCCTTTCCGAAGCGCGCATCTCGCTCAAGCTGGCCGGAAGCAGCCTGATGTTCGCCCTGCCCATCGCCCTGCTCACCTTTTTCACCGTGCGCGGCCTGGACAAGGACATCGACTTCGCCCGCATGGAAATCAAGGGCAACGCCGTGCTGCGCCCCATGGTCCGCCTGCTGGAGAGCCTGCCGGAGGCGGAGGCGAAGCAGGGCCCCGTGGACGACGCCTTCGCGGACCTCGGCAAGGCCCTCGCCCTGCACGGGCAGGACCTGCTCTTCACCCCGGTGGAGCTGGCCCGGCGCGGGCGCGAGAAGCAGGACCCGGCCAAGGCGGACGCCGCCTGGCGCGCCCTGCGCGGCAACAAGCCCTCGCCTGAGGCACTGGACGCCCTGGCGGCCGACGTGCGCGTGATGATCGCCCACGCGGGCGACATCTCCAACCTGATCCTCGACCCGGACCTGGACAGCTACTACGTCATGGACGCCGTGCTCCTGGCCCTGCCCCAGACCCTGGACCGCACCGCCAAGGCCGTGCGCCAGGGGACCGCACTGGCCGCGCTTCCCGAACTCGGGCTGGCCGAGCGCAAACTCCTGGCCGTGCAGGCGGCCATGCTGCGCGAGGCCGACCAGGAGCGCATCGAGGCCAGCCTGAACACGGCCCTCAAGGAGGACGAGAACTTCTACGGCCGCAGCGACTCGCTCCAACGTTCCGTGCCCGCGCGCCTCAAGGCCTACTCCGAGGCCGCTTCGGCCCTGGCCCTGGCCCTGGAGGCCCTTTCCGAGGGCAAACCCGCCAAGCCCGCAGAGATCCGCGCCCTTGGCGAGCGGGCCATGGCCGAGAGCATCCAGCTTTGGACCGTCTGTTCCGCAGAACTGGACGTGCTGCTCGAGAAGCGCATCGCCGACTACCAGTCGCGCAAGCTCCGGGCACTGGGCCTCTCCCTGTCGGCCCTGGCCGTGGCGGGGCTTCTGGTCACGCTCATCTCGCGCGGCATCGTGCGTCAGTTGGACGCCATCCGTTCCTTTGCCCGCCGCGTGGCCCAGGGCGACCTGGACGCCCGGCCGCAGGGCCGCGCCACCGGCGAGCTGGCCGAACTGCTGGAGGATCTTCGAGCCATGGTGCGGGAGCAGCGCGGCCGCCTGGGCTACGCCCAGGGGCTGCAGAGGGCCTTCAAGGTGCCGCTCCTGGTGGCCGACAACGAGGCGCGCGTCACCTTCACCAACCGCGAGCTGCTCGACTTCATCGAGGTGCAGGGCGAGCCGGAGGACTGGCTGGGCCTCACGGTGGCCGAACTGGTGCGCAACGACGTCACCAAGGAAACCGTGATGAGCAACTGCCTGAAGAACAACGTCTGCGTCTACAAGGCGGAGATCGAGTTCGTCACGCGCAAGGGCAACCGCCGCGTGGCCCTGGTGGATTCCGACCTGCTGCACGACCTGGACGGAAACGTCCTCGGCGTGGTGGGCGTGCTCTCCGACATCACCGACATCAAGCGTCACGAATCCGAACTGCAGAAGCGCAACGACGCCCTGGCCCTGGCCGTGGAATCCTCCCAGGACATCGCGCGGGGGTTGAACCAGGCCATGCGCCGCCTGGCCGAGCGCATCGCCCAGGCCGCCGACGGCGCGGCCCACCAGAACGCGCGCGCCACCGAAACCGTGGGCGCTGTCTCGGCCATGACCGACTCGGCCCACCATGTGGCGGACCTGGCGGGCGAAGCCGCCCGAAGCGCCCAGGACGCCAAGGGCGCGGCCCAGGAGGGCGCGGGCCTCGTGCAGACCGCCGTGCAGGCCATCGCGGCGGCCCAGGCCCAGGTGCTGGACCTCCAGGAGAAGATGCGCGAGCTGGGCGTGCAGGCCGACAACGTGGGCAAGGTGCTCCAGGTGATCGGCGACATAGCCGACCAGACCAACCTGCTGGCCCTCAACGCGGCCATCGAGGCCGCCCGCGCCGGAGACGCCGGGCGCGGCTTCGCCGTGGTGGCCGACGAAGTGCGCAAACTGGCCGAAAAGACCATGCAGGCCACCCATGAGGTGGGCTCCACCCTGGACGCCATCCGGGGCGGCGCGGCCCAGACCCTCCAGGCCACCGAGCAGGCGGCCCGGGAGATCGTGGAGTCCACGCGTCTTGCCCAGTCCTCGGGGGAATCGCTGGAGCGCATCGTGGCCATCGTGCAGGGCGCTGCGGACCAGGCCAAGGCCATCGCTGAGGCCGCCGGGGGCCAGGCGGGGGCCAGCGCCCAGGCCAGCCGCGCCGTGGCCGAGATCGAGGGCATCTCCTCCAGCACGGCGCGGGGCATGGAGGAGGCCTCCAGCGCCCTGGAGGATGTTGACCGGCAGGCCACCAGCCTGGAAGAACTCATCCGGGGCATGAAAGACTAGCTCTCCGCAGCCGGGAGGGGCGCTTCAGCCCTTCGCGCTCCGGGAGCTTTGCCTGACCGGCGGAGTTGCTCCGGGGGAGGGTCCACACGGGGGCAGGCGGCCCATCCGGGCGCTCAGGATTCGCCTTCGGCGGCGCGGGCCTCGGGCACCCCGGACTCGATGGCTTCCAGCACGGCCCGGCATTCGGCTTCCAGCGCCTCCAGCAGTTCCCGCGCCGGTTCGAGCCTGCCTGACCGGGCGGCCAGCTCCAGCTGCTCGGCTGCGTCCTTGAGCCGCACAGCTCCCACCACGGCCGCAGACCCTTTGATGGAATGGGCCTCTTCGGCCACCCCTTCGGCGTTGCCCGCCCCCCATGCCTGGCGCAGCCGGGCCGCGCGCCCAGGCGCATCGCTGCGGAAGATGTCCAGGAGCGTGGCCAGCGTGCGTTCCTTGCCCCTGAACAAGCGGGCCAGCCAGGAGCGGTTGAAGGGCTCCCCGTGCGCGGCGCGAGGGGGGACGTGTCCGGTGGGGCGGGCGGCCGGGGCCTCCTGCCCCTTGGGCTGGGCTTTCGGCCGGCCCGTCCGATAGGCGTCCAGGATGCCGCGCAGTTCTTCGAGGTCCAGAGGTTTGACGAGGCAGGCGTCCATGCCAGCCGCCAGGAAGCGTTCGCGGTCGCCCTTCACGGCGTGGGCCGTGAGCCCCACCACGGGCAGGTCGGCAGGCGCTCCGGGCGCGCGGCCCGAGCGGATCAACCGCGTGGCCTCCAGGCCGTCCATCACGGGCATGGAGACGTCCATGAGCACCAGATCGGACCCGCCTTTCGCCAGAAGCTCCAGGGCCTGTGCTCCGTTGTGGGCTTCGATCACGCTGTGGCCCTCTTCTTCGAGGAAGGTCCGGGCGAAGATGCGGTTGGTGCGCTCGTCCTCGGCGAGCAGCAGGCGCAGACCGGGCCTGACGGGCTCGCGCAGGGGCGCTTGCCGGTCGGCACAGGCGGCAGGAGCGGGGATCGAGGCGCGGCCCCGGGCCTCCGCCACGGGCACGCGCACCATGAACACGGCGCCTCGCCCGGGCTCCCCCCCGGCGTGGATGCTGCCGCCCATCATGTCCAGGAGGCTGCGGCAGATGGCCAGGCCCAGGCCCGTGCCTCCGAAGCGGCGGGTGGTGCTGGAGTCGGCCTGGGTGAAGGTTTCGAAGATGGCTTCCCGTTGTCCGGGAGGCACGCCGATGCCCGTGTCGGACACCTCGAAGCACAGTGCGACGCCGTGGTCTTCGGGCCAGGCGCGCAGGCGCACGTCCCCGCAGGACGTGAACTTCACCGCGTTGTTCAGGAGGTTGTCCGCCACCTGGCGCAGACGCAGGGGGTCGGCGCGCACCAGGCCGGGCAGGTCCGGGGAAAGCTCCAGGCAGAGGTCCAGGCCCTTGCGCTGCGCCTGGGGGGAGGCGGCCTGGGCCGCGCGCGCCAGGAGTTCGGCGGGGTTGAAGTCCTCCAGGCAGAGCTCCATGCGCCCGGCCTCGATCTTGGAGAAGTCCAGGATGTCGCCCAGGATGGCCAGGAGGGAGGCCCCGGCTTCGGCCACCCCTTCCAGAAGGCCGCGCGTTTCCCCCTCGGGCACGCGGCGCAGGGCCAGCTGGGTCAGCCCCAGGATGGCGTTCATGGGCGTGCGGATTTCGTGGCTCATGTTGGCAAGGAAGTCGCTCTTGGCGCGGCTGGCCTCCTCGGCGCGGCGTCTTGCGTCCCGGAGTTCCGCCTCCATGAGCTTGCGCTCGGTCACGTCCTGCACGAGCCCCTCGAAGGACACCATGCCTGCAGGGCCGCGCAGGACCACCGGAGTGTTGCGGATCCAGCGCGTCTCGCCGTCCTTGCGACGGATGCGGTGTTCCAGGGGGGCTGCGGATTCCCCGGCCATGATGGTCTCGAAAAAGCGGATCACCTTCTGGCGGTCTTTTTCGTGCACGAGGCGCGCCCAGAGCAGAGGGTCGTGCTCGAAGTCGCGGGGGGAGCAACCGGTGACGGATTCACAGCCCGGGCCGTGCTTCACGGAGGCGATGCGGCCGTGTTCCATGCGCACGGTGTAGGAGTAGTTGGTCACCGAGGCCAGGAAGCGGCGGTAGCGCCCCTGCTCCGAGGCCAGGGCGGCCTCGGCGGCGGCCAGGCGCATGCGCTTGAGGCCCTGGTCGGCCAGGGTCGCGCCCAGTTTTGCGTAGAAATCCAGGATGGGGCCCACGCGGTCCAGGGGGATCACCGGCGCGCGCGAGGCCATCTCCAGGCAGAGCTTCACGGGCAGGTTCAGGCGCCGGGCCATTTCGCGCTGGCGTTTGAGGTCGGGCGGGGCCACGAAAAACTGGCCCAGATGGATGGTGGCCACCTCCACGCCTTCCAGCAGGATGGGGGCCGAGGCGTCGCAGTAGCCCATGAAGCACTTGAAGAGCGCGTAATCGTCCGCGCAGCGGCCGGGCGCAAGGTCCTCTGCCGCCGTGCCGCGTCGGCACATCAGGGAAAAGGAGAGGTCCCCCTGATGGTGCATGGTGCACTGGGAGTTCCAGCCTGCAGCGGCCACGATGTGGCCCATGCCGTCCAGCACGAGGCTCGTCAGCCCCGAAGCGGCCTTGAGGCTTTCGAGCAGTTCGGTCAGTGCGGCGGAGTCCACCAGGTCTGCGAAGCGGTAGGTCACGGCCTTCCCCTGTCGTTGAACAGAAGGCATCAACACGACAGGGAGGCGCAAAAGTCAACTGGTGAAATGTACGTCGAGTGGATTGCGGTCAGCCTCAGAGCCAGCCCATGTCCTCCAGGCGCTCCAGGAGAAGCCCCGCGTCGGCTTCCAGGAAGTCCGGCCCCGCCTGCGCCAGTCGCTCGGGGGCGGTGTCGCCGCTGGCCACGGCGGCGCTGAGGGTTCCGGCGGCGCGCGCGGCCTGCACGTCCTGGGGGTGGTCGCCCACCATGAGGGCCTCGCCGGGGGCGCGGCCCAGGGCGCGCAGGGCGGCCAGCACGTGTTCCGGATGGGGCTTGACGGCGCGCACGTCCTCGCGTGCCAGCACCGCGCCGAGGTAGCTGCCGGCGTCCGGGAACACGGTGCTCACGGAGTCGCGGCTGTTGCGCGTGATCACGGCCAGGGCGAGGCCCCGTCCCCGCAGACGCTCCAGGGCCGGGCGCACGAAATCGAAGAGGGAGGTGTTCGCGGCGGCCTCGCGCTCCATGTCCGCGATGAGGGCCATGGCCCGGGTGCGAAAGTCACGGGCGCGGGAGGGCTCCAGGCGCCCGGCCAGGGCGTCGATCCACTCCAGGGCGGGCAGGGGACCCGGTTCGTGCATGCCGGGCAGGAAGCCTTGGGCCAAAAGCCCCACGCGGCGCTTCATGAGGGGGAAATCCAGGGCGGGACGTGCCAGCGTGCCGTCGAAGTCGAAGACGACGGCAGCGAGCCGTGCTGGGGTGCGCATCGTTGCCTCCGGGACTGGGAGGGGTTATCAGGTGGACCCCCGGCGCGCAAGGGCTCCGGGCGCTGGAGCAGGGCAGGAGGGACGCACATGGCGGATCGAGACGTGATCGTTGCGGGAGGAGGGCCGGCCGGATCGGCGGCGGCGGCCGTGCTGGCCGGAGCCGGGGCGCGCGTGGCCGTGCTGGACAAGGCCCGGTTCCCCCGCCCCAAACTCTGCGCGGGGCTGCTCACGTGGAAGACGCTCAAGACCATCGAGCGCGTCTTCGGCGTCACGGCGGGGCAACTGGAGTCCTTGGGCGTGATCAACCACAAGAGTTCGCGCTACCGCATCCGCCACCGGAAGACCGTGCTCTCCGAGGGGGAGCTCGTCTACCCCTTCCATTTCGTGGACCGGCGCGTCTTCGACGCCTGGTGCCTGGACCGGGCGGCGGCCGCAGGGGCGGAGGTGTTTCAGGGACTGGGCGCGGTCTCGGCCGACCCCGTTTCGGGCGTGGTCGCCGCTTCGGACGGCTCGATCTGGAGCGCGCGGCATCTCGTTGGCGCGGACGGGGCCAACAGCACGGTGCGCCGTTTCTGCGGCATCGACGAGGCCCGCTTCGGCCAGGAGCAGGGCATGGGCCTGGAGCTCTACCTGGAGCGCTCCGCTCTGGCCGGAATCCCCGGTCTGCACGAGGACGTGACCGCCGACTTTCCCACCATCGCCTCGGGCTTCATCGACGCGGGCTACTGCTGGAGCTTTCCGCACCGCGACGTGGTGGTGCTTGGCATCTGCGGGCTCTACCGGGGGCGTCCAGCCGGGATGATCAGCCGCTGTTTTGCGGATTTCCTGGATTTTTTGAACGTGCCCAAGACCCTTCGCCAGAACGTGAAGGGCCATCCGTTGCCCTACGGCAACTGGCTGGAGCGCCCCTTCGCCGGGCGCGCCCTCCTGGCCGGAGACGCCGGGGGGCTGGTGGAGCCCTTCTTCGGCGAGGGCATCCACTACGCCCTGCGCACTGGCGAGATGGCCGCACGGGCCTGCCTCGGCGGCCTGCGCGGCGCGGGTGAGCCCGGCCCGGCCTATCTGGCGGACCTGGAGCGGGAGATCTTCCCCGAACTTGTCTGGTCCCGGCGTCTGCGCACCGCGCTCTACTGGCTCACGCGCATGGGCATCCTGGGGCCGGTGCGGCTCTTCCTGGGCGGAGGCGGCTCGAAGCTCCAGGAGATGGTGCACGGCATGCGCTCGTTTCGCCTCTGCAAACCCCTGGACTGCCACGGCCCCTGGCGCTGACGCGGCGCAGCAGCCCCGAGCCGCGAGCGCCCGCCGCGTCCACCCGGTCGCGGCGGGCGCTCTTCCTGGCGTGCTAGTGTTGCGTCCTCAAAATCCGTCCATACGGACTCTTGAGGCAATCATACAAAACCATTGATTTTAATTTTGAAAAACATTTCATGTTTTTCAAAATCACGACTTTAGGCGCGCACGAAGGTCTTGAAGAGCACCGACGAGGCGAGCATCCCGGCCGCATGGTACATGGCGTCGAGGATGTCCGCATCCTGCCAGCCAAGGTCACGCAGGGCCTGGATGTCCCCGGCGGCGGCCGAGGCCGGATCGTCGAAAGAGCGCAGCACGAAGCGGAAGAGCGCTTCCTCGCTCTCTTCCAGCGGCGTTTCGCCCGCCCCGGTGGGCAACCCTGCGATCTCCTGCTCCTTGACCCCCATGCGGCCGAGGATGTCCCGGTTCAAAGCCTCGCAGGCAAGGTGCCCGGTCTTGGACGCGATGGCGAAGCGGATGGAGGCCAGCAGCCCGGGCGAGAGCCTGGGGTGGCCCATGAAGTAGCCGATCATGGCCGTCTGGCGCTCCTGAAGCTCCGGACTTGCGGACAGCAGGCGAAGGGGGATGGGAACCCCGAAGTTCTTGAAGATGGAGTAGGCCTCGGCCACTTTGCCAGTGGCTCTATCGGGATCCACTGTATCGAGCAGGAACATGGAGCCTCCTGGACCGGCATTTGTAGTAGACCGGTCGGCTAGATGGTGATGCAAAAAAATGTCACGCCAGGAGTTTCGAGAAGACGAAAGCACGGAAGCGGTCCAGAGGCACAGCGCTCTTCTCCACTTTCATGCGCAGGAGCGCCCCCTCCAGGGCGTCCAGGATGAAGGCGGCCGTGGCGTCTGCGTCCAGCGCCGGATCGAGTTCCCCGCGCTCCTGGGCCTGCAGCAGGAGCGAGGCGTAGAAGCGGGTCACGCCGTCCAGGGCCTGGCGGATACGCTCGCGCATGGCCGGGGAAAGGTCGCTCATCTCCAGGGCAAGGTTGCCGATGGGGCATCCGGCCTCGCAGTCCGCCTGAACCCGCTGGTCGCGCCGGTGTTCGAGGAAGAGTCTGAGCTGTTCCAGCGGCGGCAGCGGGTTGGCCTCCAGGAAGGCCAGCGCGTCCGTCTTCAGCCCCTGGGCGATGTGGTCCACCAGGGCGATGCCGAAGTCCTCCTTGGACTTGAAATAGAAGTAGAACGATCCCTTGGGCACCCCCGCCGCGTCCAGGATCTCCTTGAGTCCCGTATGGTTGAAGCCCTGCCGGTGAATGAGCGGAGCTGCGGCTTCCAGGATGTCGCGGCGTGCGTCCTTGTTCATGAAGACAGTATTAGACCGGTCGTCTACTCGGGTCAAGGAAAATGAGGCCGCTGATCGCCGGGGGGGGCCGCAAGTTGCTGCGCTGGACGCAAAAGCCGTCGCTTCTCTTCTTGCCGTAGCGCGGGATAGCGTCCCTTGCGGAGTGTGGCCCGGGGAGAGACCAGAAGCGCAAGGCCCCTCCCCGGGGCGCTGTCCCGGGGAGGGGCGGCGAGGGGCGGGCGGATGGGAGACGCCCGCGCTTCGTGAGGTGACGCGTCTAGCTGTTCAAAGCTTCGTAGACCTTGCCCACGAGCTTCTCGGAGGGCGTGAGGGTCTTGGCGCCGGGGGACCAGCGTGCGGGGCAGGCCTCGCCGGGGTGGTCTGCCAGGTAGACGTTGGCGTCCATCTTCCTGGCCAGTTCCTCGGCGTTGCGTCCCACGTTGTAGAAGTTCACCTCGGAGCCGACGAGGACGCCGTCCGGGTTGATGATGAAGGTGCCGCGCAGCGCCAGGCCGGTGGCCTCGTCGTAGACGCCGAAGTAGCGGGAGACCTTGCCGGTGGGGTCGGCGGCCATTTTGTAGCGCACTCCGGCCATGAGCCTCTCGCTGCCGTGCCAGGCCATGTGGGCGAACTTGGTGTCCGTGGAAACGGCCACCACCTCGCAGCCAAGGGCCTTGAGAGCCTCGTGCTTGCGGGCCAGATCGTCCAGTTCGGTGGGGCAGACGAAGGTGAAGTCAGCCGGATAGAAGAAGAGGATGGTCCACTTCTTGGACTCACGGATCTTCTCCAGGCTCACTTCCCCGAAGAAGCCTTCTTCGGGGTCAAAGGTTTCCAGGGTGAAGTTTTCGACGGGCTTGCCCACGCGGGCAGAGCTCTGGCAGCAGCCTTCTTCGCCGTGATGGTGGTGGTGATGGTGCGACATGAACCCTCCGTGAAGACAGGTTGTGATGTAGGAATGATTCAGAAACTCAGTGAGGTCTACACGTTTCCCAGAGAATTGCACCAAAAATCTTCGTGTCAAGCAAGGATCGAAAATCTTCCGTCATAACAACAGACTAACGAGGCATTGACCCTGTGAGAGGACCATCCCGCGACCATATGACGCCGTACCGGACCCCTCCAGCCCCTTTTCTCAGAAACGGCACGTGATTTTGCAAAACGCAGCTCTCCGTCGGTGGGAGGCTGCTTCACTCCGTCCCGGCTCTCGCCCAGCGATGCGGACAAACGGTAAAGGTCCGCCCGGCTGTGGCCGGGCGGACCTTGCGTTGACGACAAAGACGGCTTTGCGCCTTTGCCGGCAACGCTGCGCGTGGCGCAGACTGGAGCAGGGCGGCTCTGCCGCCCGTAAGCGGCTCCGTCAAACCCCGTCCTCGGGGGTTGTCATCACGCAAAAGGTCCGCCCGGTTGTGGCCGGGCGGACCTTGAGTCCTCGCGGTCGCGGCAGGCGTCCGCGCGTCATCTCCAGGCGCGCTTCTGTCCTGAGTAGCTGAAGATCTCGCGCATGGACTCCTGCTTCACCTCGTCCTCCTTGGCGGCAGCGGCAGCCTGGGGCGTGGAGCCGTAGGAGCGGTGCACCTCGATCTGGTAGGTGATGTGGCCCACATAGGGCGTGTGGTCGTATTCCACGCGCTTCACTTCGGTCTGCATGGTGTTGAGGAGAATGACGGAGTAGCTGGCCACGTAGCGGCCGTCTTCCATCTTCACGTCCTTGCGGTCCCTGTTGGACTGGGAGAGGGACGCGGATTTCTCCAGCCACTTGCGAGCGTACTCGTGGAATTCGATCTTGATTTTTTCGTAGGTGGCGTCGTCGTCGACCTTGGCGGGCTTCTTCTTGCCCTTCTCCGGGGCGAGGGCCGATTCCACGCCGTAGGGGTCTGACTTGGAGCCCTTGCCCTTGGGTTCCTTGACTTCCTTTTCCGGAGGCGCGGGCTTTTCGGCCACGGGCTTGACCTTGGGGGGCTCGGCGGTCTTGCCGGGGATGGTGAGTGTCATGCCGGCCTTGAGCGCCTTGGCGTTGGCCAGCTTGTTGGTCTCCATGAGTTCCTTGGCGGAGACGCCGTACTTCTTGGCCACGCTGGCGACGCTTTCGCCCTTGCCGACCTTGTGCGTCAGGGGCGGGGGCGGCGGCGGGGGCGGCGGGGGAGCGGGCTGGGGCTTCACTTCCGCCACGGGTGCGGGCTCGGGTTTGGAGTCGCCCATGAGGCCGCACCCGGAGAGGGCGAGGCAAAGGGCCAAGGCTGGGATGAGGGTTTTCACCATGCTGGGAACCTCCGGAGTCGATCGTGGCGCCTGCCCGTGGACAGGCTGGGCATCCTGATACGGCATGATGGGCCGGAGGGCAACCGCGCTGGAGCCGAAAAGGAGCGGAACGCAGCCCGAAGCCGTGCGGCTGTTCCTCCCGCAAGCGGCGACATCCCTCGCTTTGCGGGAAGCCGCCAAAGAGAAGGGCGGGACCTTTCGGCCCCGCCCTGGGTGGTCGTCAGAGACTACCGTTGGGGACTAGTTCGACTTGAACTTGATCTCCACGCGGCGGTTCATCTTGCGGCCTTCGGCGGTCTTGTTGTCGTAGCGGGGGTTCATCTTGCCGAAGCCCACGGCGGTGATGCGGCCGGCGTCGATGCCCTTCTTCACGAAGTAGGCCTTCACGGAGTTGGCGCGGCGGATCGAGAGGCCCATGTTGTACTTCTCGGTGCCGATGGAGTCGGTGTGGCCTTCCAGGATGACGGCCAGGTTCGGCTTGGACTTGATGATGGCGACGCCTTCGTCAAGAACGGGGATGAATTCCTTCTTGATGTTGTACTTGTCGAAGTCGAAGTAGATGGAGCGGAAGATCACCACTTCGTCGTCGATGAAGTCGTACAGGGCGCACTTCAGGAAGGTTTCACGGGCAGCCTGGTTGCGGAGCAGCTCTTCGCCCAGGGCGAAGCAGCCGCACTTGGACAGGGCAGCGATTTCCTTGTTGACGCGCTCGCCGTTCTTGTTGTCGGCGAAGCTCACCACGCTGAAGCAGATCTTGTCGCCGTACTTGGCCTGCATCTGCTTGGCGACGGCGACGGGGTCGATGCCGCGGTTGGAGTCGCCGTCAGAGAAGATGATGACGGCGGTCTTGCCGGAGAGGCCGCCCACGACCTTGTCGAGGTCCTGCAGGCCGACGCCCATGGGGGTCATGCGGCCGTAGGCTTCGTAGTTGGTGCTGATGGGGGCGATGCCCTTGTCCACGGCGGCCTTGTCGTAAGGCGCCATGCCCGCGTACTGCTTGTAGGGGGCGAAGGTGTACACGCCGGCCTTGTAGGACAGGGCGGGGATCATCTTGTTGAGTTCCACGGCGGTGGACTTGGCCATCTGGATCTTGGAGACGCCGCCGAACTGCACATAGCGCTGCCCCTTGTAGGAGAAGGCCATGGAGCTGGAATGGTCCACGAACAGGATGAAGTTGTCGACCTTGGGAACCATCTTCTTGGCCGCGGCCGGCATGGCCGTGGCGACCAGGGCCATAATGAGCATGGCCACGATGATGCGCATTTTTCTCATGCCTAAGTCCTCCTTCCGAATCAAATTGATTGGTTCTTTAGAGAGAGCCACCCTCTGAGCCAATGGGCACGCGCCTTCCGGAGCCCGCCTCCGTAAACGCGTGTTTTCCTCACGTTTCAATAGCCGCAAAAACGCCTGCTGGGCAAGCGTTTTCGCCTACGGCCCGATCCATAGGGCATTATGACCGTCTTTGCAAGGGGTTGGGCGAAGATCGCGCGCGCAGGGGCCTCGCGATGCTTCTCGGCGCTTGGCGAACGCCCCCCGCTGGGGTAGGAGGGGGCATCGCCATCGAAGGGAGTCCCGCATGACCGCCAGCCACGGCTTCACGCTTGTCTCGGATACCGTCGTCGAGGAATACGACCTCACGGCCCGCCTCTACCGTCACGGCCCCACCGGGGCCGAGCTGCTTTCGATCTCCTGCGCCGACGAGAACAAGGTTTTCGGCGTCACTCTGCGCACGCCCCCGGCCGACTCCACCGGCCTGCCCCATATTCTGGAGCACTCCGTGCTCTGCGGCTCGCGCAGGTATCCCGTGAAGGAACCCTTCGTGGAGCTGCTCAAAAGCTCGCTCCAGACGTTCCTGAACGCCTTCACCTACCCCGACAAGACCTGCTACCCCGTGGCCAGCGCCAACCTGGCCGATTTCCACAATCTCGTGGACGTCTACCTGGACGCCGTCTTCCACCCGCGCATCCCCGAGGAGGTCTTCGGGCAGGAGGGCTGGCACTTCCACCCCCACGAGGGCGGCTTCGTCTTCAAGGGCGTGGTCTACAACGAAATGAAGGGGGCCTACTCCTCACCGGAGAGCCTCCTGGGCGAACACTCCCAGCGGGCGCTCTTCCCCGACACGGCCTACGGCGTCGACTCCGGCGGAGATCCGGCCGTGATCCCAAGGCTCACCTACAGACAGTTCAAGGATTTCCACGCCAAGTACTACCACCCCTCCAACGCGCGCTTCTTCTTCTACGGCGACGACGACCCCGAACGCCGCCTGCTCATCCTTGAAGAATACCTGAAGGACTTCCGGGCCATCGAACCCGATTCGGCCGTGGCACTCCAGAAGCCCTTCGACGCCCCACGCCGCGTGGAGGAGCGCTACGCCTGCGCCCCCGCCGAGGAGGGCCGCGAGCCTAGTGCCTACTTCACCGTCAACTGGCTCCTCCCCGAGGCCGCCGACGTGGAGCGCGCCCTGGCCCTGGCGGTGCTGGAACACGTGCTCATCGGCCTGCCGGGCTCGCCCCTGCGCCGGGCGCTCATCGCCTCGGGCCTGGGCGAGGACCTGGCGGGAGGCGGCCTGGAGACGGAACTGCGCCAGATGACCTTCTCCATCGGCCTCAAGGGCGTGAACCCCGACCGCCTGGAGGAGGCCCAGCAGCTGGTGCTGGACACCCTCAAGGACATCCGCGCCAAGGGCATCGATCCCGACGACGTGGAGGCAGCCCTGAACACCATAGAGTTCAGGCTGCGCGAGAACAACACGGGCTCCTTCCCGCGCGGGCTCTCGCTCATGCTGCGCGCGCTCGTCACCTGGCTGCACGGCGGCGACCCTCTGGCCCCGGTCCGCTTCCAGGCCCCCCTGGACGCCCTCAAGGCCCGCCTTGCCGCAGGGGAAGGGCTCCTGGAGCGCCTGCTGGACGAGCACTTCCTGAACAATCCCCACCGGGTCCATGTGCTCCTGCTGCCCGACCCCGGCATGGAGCGCCGCCTCCTGGACGAGGAGCGCGCACGCCTGGACGCCGCGCTGGCCGCCCTCACGCCCGAGGGCATGGAGCAGGCCCGGGATCTTGCGCGGCGCATCGCCCACTTCCAGGAGACGCCCGACGCCCTGGAGGACCTGGCCCGCATCCCCAAGCTGCACCTGGCCGACCTGCCCCGGGAGAACAAGCGCATCCCCGGCGACTGGCCGGAGCCCGGCGTCTTCTTCCACGATCTGCCCACCAACGGCGTGGTCTACCTGGAGCTGGGCTTCGACCTCTCCGGCGTGGAGCCGGAGCTGTTGCCGCTTGCGCCCCTCTTCGGGCGCGCGCTCCTGGAGATGGGCACCCGCAAGGAGGACTTCGCCCGCTTCCTCAACCGCGCGGCGCGCAAGACCGGCGGCCTGGGGCGCGAGGTGGCCCTGTCCTCCGTCCGGTCGGGCGGGCCCGGGGCGGCCTCTTCGCGGCTGATCGTGGCGGGCAAGGCCACGCCGGAGCGCGCGGGCGACTTCCTGGACATCCTCTCGGACGCCCTCCTGCAGGCCAATTTCGACGACAAGGCCCGCTTCCGCGAGATGCTTCTGGAGGCAAAGGCCCGCTCGGAGCGCAGGCTCGCGCCCTCGGGGCACGTCTACGCCTCGCGTCGCCTCAAGGCGCGCTTCCACCGGGCGGCGCTGGCCGAGGAGCGCCTCGCGGGGCTCAAGGCCATCCAGGGCCTGCGCCGCTGGGCAGAGGCCTTCGACGAGCACTGGCCCGCCCTCAACGCCGGCCTGCACCGCCTGCGCGAGAGCGTGCTCACCCGCGCGGGCCTGGAGGCCAACGTCACCCTGGACGGCAAGGCCTTCGAGGGCTTCCGGCCGCGCCTGATGGCCCTTCTGGCGGACCTGCCCCTGGGCGCTCCCGCGGCGCAGGCGGCGTGGCCCGCCCTGGAGCTGCCCGTCCGCGAGGGCCTGGCCGCGCCGGTGCAGGTGAACTATGTGGCCCAGGGGCGTCTGCTGGCCCCCGGGGATTACGCCTTCCACGGCTCCATGCTCGTGGCCTGCCGCTACCTGCGCAACGCCTATCTCTGGGAGCGCGTGCGCGTGCGCGGCGGGGCCTACGGGGCCTTCAGCTCCTTCGACCGCTGGTCCGGCACGCTTTCCATGGTCTCCTACCGCGACCCCAACATCGCCAGGACACTGGAGGCCTTCGCAGAGGCGGGCGACTTCCTGGCCAGGCTCGACATCGGCCCCGAGGAACTGGAGCGCGCCGTGATCGGGACCGTGGGCGATCTGGATTCCGTGCTGCTGCCCGACGCCCAGGGCCACGTGGCCATGGCGCGCCACTGGGCGCGCGACGGAGAGGAGACCCGCGCGCGCGTGCGCCGCGAGGTGATGGAGACCACGCTGGACCACCTGCGCGAGGCGGGCCGCGTGATGACCAGGGCCATGGACGGCGCGCCTGTCGTGGTGCTGGGCGGCGAGGAGGCCCTGCGCGGAGCCTCGGAGGCCGTGGGCGGGCTGGAGATCACCCGGGCCATGTAGCCGGGCCTCCCTGGCCCCTGGTCTCGGGCCGGTCCCGGTCAGGGGCGCATGGGGTCCTTGCGCACGGGGCCTTCCTGGCCGGTGAGGTGGTTCATGGAATAGCCGCCCTGGTAGAGCATGCCCGTGGACGTGTCGAGCACGAACTCCAGATCGCCGTCGCGGAAGTAGGCGTAGCGGCCCACGGAGCGCGTCTCCGACCACACCCACACGAACGCCGCCAGCAGGGCCAGCAGAAGTCCCTTGAATACGAGGTCGAGGTTCTCTTTCATGGCGTCCTCCGGCGGCTGACATGCCCGGCCGAGGCATGCGCGTCAAGCTGCGGCCCTTGTGGTTGACGGGGGCTTCTGTTTGGACGATGTGTGTACACATTCTGTACGGAACAGCGGGTTCATCATGTCCATTTTCAAGAGCGACCGCGAGATCAAGCGCATGATCTTCAACGTGCACGCCGACCTGGCCGAACGCATCGAGGCCCTCAAGGTCGAAGCCAGAGGTATGGACAAGCGTCTCGACGTGGATACGTCCGTGAACAAGGCCCTGGAAAAGTTCGTGAAGAAGGCCGAGCGCATGATGGATGAACTGCGCCGCGAAACCCGGGACAAACCGCGCATCGAGGCACGAATTCCCGACGGCCCCGACATGGACGAAGCCCGGCATGCGCCCTGCCCGGACCCGGACCCGCAATCCGCAGACTGAGCTTCCATTCAACTGGCCGCCGCCCCGCGCGGCGCGCCCAAGGAGCACACATGAGCACGAAAAGTCTCTCGCTGGAAGGAACGCTGGCTCCCGCGGACTTGGCCGGGCTTCTCGAAGAACTGGCGGCAGGACTGCGCGCCGGCGTCGTCTGCCTTCACAAGGGCGAGGAGTTTTTGACCCTCAAGCCCGGCAGCGCCCTGGAATTCGAGGTGGAGGCCGCCGCCAAAAAGGGCAGGCAGAGGCTTGACCTCTCCGTGAAATGGCGCGAGCCGGGCGATGTCGCCCCCCTGCCGGATTTCCGCATCAGCGCGGTGGAGCCGACCCCCTGCGTCGAAGCCGAGGCCGGGCAGGAACCTCGGGACGCCTCTGTCTGCCAGCAGGCGACCTGTGCGGAACCGGACGCCGGAGAGGACGCGCGGTCCGAGCAGGATGTCCCCGCGCCGGAGCAGTGCGGCGAGAACGAAGGGGAGAAGGACGCAGGCAAGAGCAAGGACAAGGAAAAGCGCGAAAAGAAATCCCGCAAACACTAGGCGTTCGGGATTGACGCTCTGCCCCAAGGTGGTCTTCCTGCGGGCTGCGGCCCGGGCGGGCCGCCTGCGTCCGGGGGCGGAGCGTCCGCCCGGGTGCGCCCGCAGGGCATGCGCCGTGACCGCCACGGGCCGCCAAGGTCCGTGCGGACCGCCCGGCGCATGACCCGGCGTCTTGATCGCCCTCCGGCCGCGCTCCCCGGAGGGGCTCAAGATCCAGGAGGTACGCCGTGGAAAATCTGCCCCTTCTCGTCCTGGCCGTTGCCGCCGGGGCGCTCATTCCGGTCCAGGCCGGGGTGAACGTGCTCCTGCGCGACCGCCTGTCCGATCCCGCCCAGGCGGCGTTCGTCTCCTTTCTCGTGGGCGCGCTCTGCCTGCTGGGCTGGTGCCTGGCCCAGCGCCTGACGTGGCCCTCCCCGGGGGACCTGGCCCGCACGCCGCCCTGGCTGTGGATCGGCGGGGCGCTGGGGGCCTTCTTCGTGGCCACCACCATCTACCTGGGGCCGCGCCTGGGCGCGGCCACCATGACGGCCTTCATGCTTGCCGGGCAGCTCGTGGCCTCGGTGCTCCTGGACCACCACGGCCTGCTGGGCTTTCCCGAGCACGCGGCGAGCCCGGCGCGCATCGCGGGGGTGGTGCTCCTGGGCCTGGGGGCCTGGATGATCAAGGCTTTCTGAAAGGAGTGGTTCCCGGCCCCGGGCAGTGCCCGAAGGCAAGGCGCTTTCCGGGCTGGTGGGCGCCGACCGTCCGGCTCGCGGCCCCGTGATGACGCGCAGTGCGGTCCGTTTCGGCCTCAGTGGGTCTCCAGGCCGTGTTCGCGGCCCCGGCGTTCGTCCACCAGGCGCTCCAGGCCGAACTTCTTGATGCGGTACCCCATCTGGCGCAGCGTGAGCCCCAGTTCCCGGGCCGCGCGCGACTGCACCCAGCCGTGGCGCTCCAGGGCGGCCATCACCTCGCGCTTCTCCATGTCCTTGAGGCTGCCCGCGCCCTCGGCGGGCAGGGCGGCCTGGGGCTTGCCGGAGGCGAAGAAGTAGGGCGGGATGTCGGCCAGGTCGATACGCTCGTCCTCCACCATGATGGAGAGGCGCTCCACGAGGTTTTCCATCTCGCGCACGTTGCCGGGCCAGTCGTACTTCACCAGGGCGTCCAGGGCTCGGGGCGAAAAGGAGAGCCTGCGTCCGTACTCGCGCGAGAGCTTGTCCAGGAAGTGGTTCAGCAGCGCGGGGATGTCCTCGCGGCGCTCGCGCAGGCTGGGCACCAGCACGGGGAACACGTTCAGGCGGTAGTAGAGGTCCTCGCGGAATTCGCCCATGGCGGCGGCGTCGGCCAGGTCGCGGTTGGTGGCGGCGATGATGCGCACGTCCACCTTGCGGGTCTTGCCGCCGCCCAGGCGCTCGAACTCGCGCTCCTGGAGGAAGCGCAGGAGCTTCGCCTGGGTTCCGGCCGCGAGTTCCCCGATCTCGTCCAGGAAGATGGTGCCCTTGTCGGCCTCCTCGAAGCGGCCGGGCTTGGGGGCCACCGCGCCGGTGAAGGCCCCCTTCTCGTAGCCGAAGAGCTCGCTCTCCAGGAGGTTTTCCGGGATGGCCGCGCAGTTCACCTTGATGAAGGGGTACTTGGCGCGGTCGGAGAGTTCGTGGATCATGCGCGCGGTGAGGGTCTTGCCCGTGCCCGACTCGCCCAGCAGGAGCACCGTGGCCCGGGTGGGGGCCACCTTCTCGATCATCTGGTGCACGCGCACCATGGGCTGGCTCTGGCCCACGATGAAGAAGCGGTGGTAGGTCTTGGAGAGCTTGAAGCGCAGCGACAGGTTTTCGCGGCGCAGGTGCTCCTCGCGGGCGCGCACCTGCTTGCCCAGGTGCACGAACTGGCCGATGAGCGCGGTCACGATGGAGAGCAGGCGCACGTCTTCGTCGTAGGACACGTCGTCGCCGAAGAGGCGGTCCACGGTGAGCGCGCCCACGGCCAGGCCCTTGAGCATGATGGGCACGCCCAGGAAGGCGATGCGGCCGCGCTCCAGGGCGCGCGAGCGGGTGCGGTCCAGGAAAAGGGGTTCCTTGGCGATGTCGGGGACCACGAAGGGCTTTCCGGTCTGGAAGATGCGCCCGGTGACGCCTTCGTCGAGCTTGTAGACGCCGCGCTTCTTCTCTTCGGCGGAGAGGCCGTGGGAAGCGCGGATGGCCAGGAGCGAGGTCTCCTCGTCGAGGAGGGTCACGGTGGCGCGCTTCATCTCCAGGGTTTCGGAGAGGATGCGCAGCACGTCGCCCAGGATCTGGTCGAGGTCCAGCGCCTGGCCGATGATTTGCGAAATTTCGTAAAGGACTTTCAGTTCGAGCTGGCTGATGCTTTTCATGGGTGACCTGGAAAGAGGCTTGGTTGGGAGGTTCGCGGCAAATGTCCCGTCCGGGCGAACACTAACTACAATATTGTATGGTGGCAACCCCGAAGAAGAGGACCTGTTTCGGAAAAGCGCTGTCCGGAGCAGGCCGCGCAGGGGGGGGGCATTCAGGATTATTTCGTAAAGAGTGCGTGATTGCAGCGAGTTGGAAGGAACGCTTCCGCCCGGGAATCTTCGGGGCGCAGCGCGAAAAAAAAGCGGCCCCGACGCGCGTGCGGCGGGGCCGTGTGAAAGCGTTTGACGATTTCGTTAATCAGGCGCTGCGCAGGCCGCCCTCGGCCCCGTGGTGCGCCAGGAAGGCGGCCAGGCCCTCGCGGCCCAGGTAGCGCTCCAGCTGGCGGCGCTCCGTCTCCAGGAGATCCACCACGATCAGGCCGTCCAGAGCGTCGCTGAACTCGCGGTCCACGTTGAAGGCCAGCAGCTTGCCCCCCAGCTTGAGGTACTGCCGCAGAAGCACCGGGATGCCCTTGCGGTCCGCCTCCATGGAGCTCACAAGCTCCGAGAGGCGGTCCACATCGGCCACCAGCGAGCGCGCCGCGCGCTTGAGCCAAACCGCCCCGCGCAGGGGCGTGCGCGGCTTCACCAGCCGCGAGAGGCAGGAGCCTTCCCCGCCGCGCGCCTCGAAGAAGTCCGCCATGAGCTGGCGCGAGGCGGCCTGGTAGTCGTTGGTGATGGACACGGGGCCGAAAAGCGTCCTGTAGCGGGGCTCGCGCGCCACCACCGTGCCGATGCCGCGCCACAGGAGCAGCAGGGCGTTGTAGCTCTTCTGGTGCTCCGGGCGCACGAAGGAGCGGCCCATCTCCAGCGCAGGCCCCAGCCGCGTGAGGAACCCGGGCTTGAGCTTGAAGAGCGTGTCCACGTAAAGACCGGTCCGGCCGCGCGTGGCCAGGATCTCGTCGGTGCGGCCCAGCCGGTAGGCTCCCACCACCTCCCGGGCGGCCACGCTCCAGAGGAACACGTGGGAATAGTGCCCGTCGAAACCGTCCAGGTCGCTGGATTTGCCGGTGCCCTCGCCCACCTTGCGGAACGTCATCTCGCGCAGGCGGCCGATCTCTCGCAGGATGAGCGGGATCTGTCCGGCGCGGGCCTCGTAGGCGCGCATCCCCCCTGATTCCAGAAGCAGGCTCTCGGCCGGGAGCCTTTCCAGCTCGCGCTCCATGAGTCCCGGGTCCTGGGGCGGGGCCAGGGCCTCCTGGCGGCGCACGCCGCGAAGGGGGAAGCGCGCGGGCAGTGCGCGCGGCCTCGTGCGTCCCATCACCTCGGCGCACAGGCGCAGGTGCCCGGCGGCCTGCTCGTCCGTAAGCCCCTCCAGGGCCTGAGGCGGCACGGGCCGACCGATGCGCACCTCCACCTCCATGCGGGCCTTGTTCACGAACTCACGGCCCAGCAGCATGGTGCGCAGCCTCGGATGCACCAGGCCCGCCAGATGGAACATGGGGCCGTTGGCCCCGGAAAAATGCACGGGCACCACCGTGGCCCCGCAGGCGCGCACCATGCGCGCGACGGAAGGGCTCCAGGCCGGATCGGCCACGCGGCGCTCGTCCATGCGGAAGTGGGCCACCTCGCCCGCCGGGAACACTCCCAGGCAGCCGCCGCCGCGCAGCCAGGCCACGCTCTCGCGCAGAGGCGCGACGTTGCGCGCCCAGGCACCCGCAGTCCCGAAGGGGTCCACCAGGATGAACAGCTCGCGCAACTCCTCGATGCGCCCGAGCAGGTAGTTGGCCATCACCTTCACGTCCGGGCGCACCCCCGCGAGCATCTCCGTGAGGAGCACGCCCTCCATGCCGCCGAAAGGGTGGTTGGCAACCACCACCACGGGTCCCGCGGCAGGGATGCGCGCCAGCTCCTCCGCGCTCACGCGGTAGCGGAAGCCGAAGGCCTCGATGACGCCGCGCAGGAACTCCATGGGCGTGCCGCCCCGGGGGACGGTCTCGTAGGCCTTGGCCAAACGGTCCAGGGCCAAAGCCCGGCGCAGGGGGCCGCCCACGGCCTTGAGCACCGTGCGGGCGAGAGGGTTCTTGACCGCCCCGTCAAGGGCGAGAAAATCGGCGCGGCGTGTGGGTGTTCCGGGTTCCATGGGGTCTCCTCCTGGGTTGGAGCGGTGGTTGACCCCAGGTACCCCCGGCGTGTTGCGGAGCCGTGGAGATTCCGTGACCCTTCGCGCCGAACCGGTCAAGCACGGGCGGCGAGGTTGACGAAAAGCGCTCCCGCGCCCTACGCACCAAGGATCGCCGGAGGAACCCATGCCCGAAACGCCTCTCCATTCCATCGCCGCCATCGCCAAAAACCTGGATGTGCCCGAGTCCACCCTGCACTACTGGAAGAACCGCTTCGGCGACTTCCTTCCCGGCCGGGGCCAAGGTCGCGGACGACGTTTCGAGCCGGAAGCCCTGGCCGTGTTCCGCGCCATCGCGGAGTTGCTCGGGTCGGGACTGGCCGTTCCCGAGGTCCGCGACGAACTGGCCCGGCGTTTCGCCACGACGGACGCCCAGGATAGGCAGGCGCAGCCCGTCATCGTGCGGCCCGCGCCGACCCAGCAGCCCGACGTGGAACAACTCGCCCTGCGCATCGGCACGGCCATGGCCGAAGCCATGGGACAGCGCCTGTCGGCCTGGCTCGGCGCGCAAGGCGTCCCGGCCGCCACCGCCCCTGCCCTGGAAGACCCGGCCGCACGTGCCTTGCGCGATGATCTTGAAGAGGCCCGACGGGAAATCGAGACCCTGCGGGCAGAAAACGAAAACCACGCCGCCAAGTTCAAGGTGCTCGAAGCCGAACTGGTGCGCCTGCGCAAAGACTCGCGGCAGATGGAGAAGCATCTGCTCGACAAGATCAAGGGCGTCAAAGAGTGATGCCGACAAGCTCAGGCAGAGTGCAAGGCGATCGGAGAAGATGCCTCCGGCGCCCAAAGGGCAAGGGCCTTGAATCCCTTTTATGCTTCGCGGGCTTCACCGGGACACGACGCCGTGCCCGGTGAAGCCCGCGAAGCAAATGCGGGGTCTGGGGGGATCATCCCCC
>NZ_JBZVFJ010000051.1:0-3246 GCF_058402725.1 Fundidesulfovibrio sp.
CTTCAGTGAGCCTCGCGGGCTGCACCGGCGGCATCGGTGAAGGACGCGAAGCAACAAGGGAGTGCAGAGGGCGAAGCCCTTTGCCCGCCGGAGGCTTCTTCCATGACCACGCCCGCACCCGAGACCGACGCCCCACGCCTGCCCGCCGAGTGGGAGCCCCACGCCGCCACCTGGCTGGCCTGGCCCAAGAACCCGCGCGACTGGCCGGGCAAGTTCCATCCCATCCCCTGGGTGTTCGGGGAGATCGTGCGCAGGATCGCCCCGTTCGAGACCGTGCGCCTCCTGGTGGACGACGCCGCCTGGGAGGACAAGGCCCGGCGCGTGCTGGGCAAGGCCGGGGCCGACCTCGAACGCGTGCGATTCCACCACGTGCCCACCGACCGGGGCTGGTGCCGCGACATGCTCCCGGCCTTCACCCTGCGCCGCGCCTCGCCCCGCGTGCAGGCCGTGCGCTTCGGCTTCACCGGCTGGGCAAAGTACCCGGACCACCTCCTGGACGCCGAAGCCCCCGAGCACGTGGCCCGCGCCCTCAGGATGCCCATGACGCAGGCCACGGCCCAGGGCCGCCCCCTGGTGCTGGAGGGCGGCGGCATCGACGGCAACGGCCGGGGTACGCTGTTGACCACCGAGGAATGCTTCCTCGACCCCATCACCCAGGTGCGCAACCCCGGGCTCACGGCCCGCGACTACGAGACGGCCTTCCGGGAGCATCTGGGCATCGAACAGGTGATCTGGCTGGGCAAGGGCATCGCCGGGGACGACACCCACGGCCATGTGGACGACCTCTGCCGCTTCGTGGCCCCGGACGCCGTGGTGCTCTGCCGCGAGAAGGACCCCTCCGACGAGAACTACCGCGTCCTGGAGGAGAACCGCGAGCGCCTGGAGGGCGTGCGCCTGCACGGCGGAGGCAAGCTCCAGGTGATCGACCTGCCCATGCCCGAGCCCCTGGTCTTCGACGGCGTGCGCCTGCCCGCCAGCTACGCCAACTTCTACATCGCCAACGGCACGGTGCTCGTGCCCACCTTCAACGACCCCCGCGACCGCCTCGCCCTGGGCATCCTGGCCGAGTGCTTCCCCGACCGCGTCGTCACGGGCGTCCACGCGGTCGATCTTGTCTGGGGCTTCGGAACCCTGCACTGCCTGACGCACGAACAGCCCTCGGGCGGGAAGGCCTTGAATATCGTATCCTAGACATCTTGTTGTATATATTTATCGTCCAGCATCCTGCGGCACCCCCCACGCCGCATACAAGTAAAGCAGAACAAACCATTCCGGCGCTCCGGAGAGGCAGCCCGCACCCGCTCCGGAGGACGCAACGCCCGGCTCTGTCCGCCCCAAGCCTGGGATAGCGGGCGTTCCGGCGGCCCTGCCCTTCTGTACACGTCCCGGAACGCAGGTCAGAAACGCTTGACAAGGGGCGTCGCCTGGGGCATGTCCACGGAAACTTCAGCCAGCGGGACACGACCATGAAGCGAGCCACTCCCCAGCCCATCGTCAAAGGCTTTTCCGCCGAGTCCGTCCTGTCGCGCATCATGTCCTCCACGGGCATCCGTTCGCAGTCCGAGCTGGCCCGGGCGCTGGGCATCGGCCGCCAGGCCGTCACCGACGCCAAGAAGCGCTCCCACATCCCGGCGGACTGGTACCTCTTTTTGTGCCGCAAGTACGGGCTCAACCCCCAGTGGCTGGAGTCGGGCATGGGCCCCATGTACGTGGCGGGCAACAGCGACGCCCCGGCCGCCCTGGGCTCGGGGACCCCGGGGGCGCACCCGGAGGAGTTCTCCTACGTGCCCAAGGTGCGCGCCCGTCTCTCGGCCGGGGGCGGCAGCCTCGTGGTGGAGGAGGCCATCGACTCCTACTACGCCTTCCGCCACGCCTGGCTCAAGCGCAAGGGCCAGATCAGCCAGATGCGGCTCATGCGCGTCTCGGGCGACTCCATGGAACCCACCCTGCGCGACGAGGACGTGGTGCTCATCGATCTCTCCCAGACCGAGGTCTACACGGGCAAGATCTACGCCGTGGGCATCGACGAGGAGATCGTGGTCAAGCGCCTGGACAAGAAGCCCGGCAAGCTCGTGCTCGTGAGCGACAACCGCCAGTTCTATCCGCCCCTGGAGGTGAACCTCCACGAGGGCTCCAACGTGCGCCTGCTGGGCCGCGTGATCTGGATGGCGCGGGAAGTCTTGTAATCATCCCTTCATTTGCCCTCGGGACGCGAAGCGGGTAGGTCTTGCCCATGCCGCGCTCCCGGCCCCTGGCCGCCTGGGCCCTCTACGACTTCGCCGCCTCGGCCTACGCCACCTGCGTGGCCACGGCCCTTCTGCCCGCCTACTTCGCCGCCGTGGTGGCCCCGGAGGGGCTGCCGGTGCTGGGTCACCGCGTGGGCGCGGTGAGCCTGTGGGGCTACGCCTCCAGCCTGTGCGCCCTCACGGTGTTCGTGCTGGCCCCCGTTGCCGGGGCCGCCGCAGGGCTCGCCGGGCTGCGCCGCGTCTTCCTTGCGGCCTCCTGCGCGGCGGGCGGCGCGGCAGCCCTGGCCGTGAGCGCCCAGGGTCCGGGCGACGTGCTCCCCGCCCTGGGCCTCTTCGTGCTGGCCCAGGCCGCCTACAACACGGGCAACGCCTTCTACGACGCCTATCTGCCCCAACTGGCCGCCGGGCGCGAACGCGACCGCGTTTCAGGCCTGGGCTACGCCTGCGGCTACGCGGGCGGCGGCCTGGGGCTGGCCCTGGCCCTGGCCCTGGTGGCCGGGCGGGAGACGCTGGGCCTGGACGAGGCCCGCGCGGTGCAGTGGGGCATGGCCCTGTGCGGGGCGTGGTGGCTGGTGCTGGGCCTTGCGGCCGTGGCGGGCCTGCTCGGGGCCGTCGCGCCCGGAGCGGCGGTCGCCGCGACGCCCGGCCCCGACCTGTCCGGCGGGCCACTCCCCTCCGGGGCGGCCCGGCCCGGCCGACGCCCGAGCCTCCCGGCCCTTGCCGCCGGGGGCTTCCGCGAGGCCTGGCGCGCCGCGTCGGCCGCACGGCGCTCTCCGGGCCTGGGGCGCTTCCTGCTGGCCTATCTTTTCTACAACGACGGCGTGCAGACCGTGATCGCCATGGCGGCCATCTACGGCCGTGCGGAGATCGGGCTCTCCCAGGGCACGCTTCTGGCCACGCTGCTGGCCATCCAGGGCGTGGCCCTGGCCGGGGCCGTGGGCTTCGCCCGGCTGGCCGTGCGCATCTCTGCCATACATCCCCCCCCCCCCCCCCCTTCCCC
>NZ_JBZVFJ010000051.1:3256-24565 GCF_058402725.1 Fundidesulfovibrio sp.
GGGGCCAGAAAGGCCCTCATGGCCGCCCTGGCGGCGTGGTCGGCGGTGGCCGTGCTGGCCCGGGGCGTGACCACGGCCGGGGAGTATTTCGCCTTGGGCCTGGGCGTGGGCGTGGCCCTGGGCGGTTCCCAGGCCCTTTCGCGCTCGGTGTTCAGCCGCCTCGTGCCGCCTGGAGAGGAGCCCACGGTGTACTACGGCTTTTTCTCGGTGCTCTCCAAACTCTCGGCGGTGCTGGGGCCGCTGGTCTTTGCGGCCATCGCCCAGGCCACGGGGTCGGCCCGGCCCGCCATCGTCTCGCTCACGCTCTTTTTCGCCGTGGGGCTGGTCCTGCTGGCGCGGCTCCCGGAGGCGGACGCCCGTGCGTAGGCTGTCGCTCCTGCTGGCGGCCCTGGCCCTGGCCGTCCACCTCCCGGCGTCCCATCTCCCGCCCTGCCTGGCGGCGCGGGCCGCCGACGCTCCCCGGGCCGACGGAGCGCAAGCCTCCACGCCGGATGCGGACGCGCCGCGCGCCCACCCCAGGGTCGTGGCCGCCGCGCCCGGGACGCGGCTCACCCTCGGGTTCATCGCCCCCACGGGGAGCGACCCGCTGCTCCTGGACGCAGAACTCGCGCGCCCTGGCGAAGCCCCCCCCGCGCGCTGGATCGTCCCGGCCGTGCCCGGCGCGCCGGGCCAGGCCGTCTGGGAGTTCGCCTATCCCTGGGAGATCGTGCCCGGCCGATGGAGTCTCAGCGTCTCTCGCGAGGGCCACGTGCTGGCCCGGGCCGACTTCGAGGTCACGGCCGCGCCCGAGACGCCGCCGCAGGCCGCGCCGGACCCCAAGGCCGAGCCGAAACGCCCGGCCAGATCCGGCCAGGACCGCAACGGCGCGGCCAAGGACGCGCAGCGGACGGATTCAGGCAAAGACGCGCAGCGGCAGCCCCCCACGCCCAAATCCTCCCCCCCGGCGCAACGCCCCGTGGGCGGCGACCCCTCCCGCCAAGTCCACGCCCTCATCGCCGGCAGCTACTCCGAACAGGCCCGCGCCCTCTGGGTAGCCTCCTTCCTGCGCGAATCAGGGCGCAAGGTCTGCGTGCGGCCCGAGCCCTCCAGGGGCCGCACGCTCTGGACGGTCGTAGCCGGATGGCGCGAGAACGCCCAGGAGGCGGCCGCCGAGCGCGAGGCCCTGGCGCGCCTCTCCGGCGACGCCCGCGTGCGCACCATGCGCGCGGGCGAACTGGAAAGAGGGCTGGACTGCCGCTGAGGCGGCCCCGGCCCTCAAGCGCCCGTGCGGCCGCCGGGAAATGCCGTGCGGCGGGCGTTTACTGCTGAATGCGGCGCGCGCCGATGTAGGTGCGCGCCCAGTAGCGTTCGGAGAGGCTCTCCTCGCGAACGTGCGCGCCCGGCGTGGGGCTGTGGATGAAGCGCCCGCGCCCGGTGTAGATGCCCACGTGCAGCCCCCAGCGCTTGCGGGTGACGTTGAAGAAGACCAGATCCCCGGGTTTGAGATCGGCCTTGTCCACGGGGCGGCCCACCTTGAGCATGTCCTCGGTGCGTCGGGGCAGTTTGTGGCCCTGCACGGCGTAGCACCACTGCACCAGGCCCGAGCAGTCGAAACCGGAGCGGGGGGATTCGCCGCCCGCGCGGTAGGGCACGCCCAGCTGCCCGCGCGCCGTCTCGACCACGCTGGCCTTGGGCGGCGGCAAAGGCTCGGGAGTCACGGGGAGGGTTGTCCCGCAGCCAGCCAGCAGGGAAAACGCCAGGATGGCCGTGCAGAAGCGGCGGGGCAGGCCCGGGCCGAAGATTCTGTCAAGCGCGCGACTCATGCGCATGCAGATAGTGCCGCCCGACCGCCGGGTCAATGCGTGAACCGCCCCCCTGTGGAGTCGCGGGGAGGTGGACAGCGGCGGCGGCCTGGGTCATACTTAGCGCATGCGACGTTGCACACCGCTCCAGCTCCTGGCCGCCCTGGCCCTGTTGACGCACCTGGCCCTGCCGCCCCTGGCCCGCGCGGCGGACCCTGCCTGGAACCGCCTGCTGGACCGCCTCGCCTCCGACGGGCTGCCCCGCGCGGAACTGGTCCCCCTCTTCGACGCCCCGGGCATGGCCTTCGACCCCTCCATCATGGCCCACAAAGTGGACCGCATGGTGCGCAAGCAGTTCGACCCCGCGCCCCCTCCGGGCCGCAAGGCCCTCATGCAGAGCAACTACGCGGCCTACCTCAAGCCCTGGACCCTGGCCTGGGCCGGGGATTACTCGCGCACCCACGCGGAGACCTTCTCCCGCGCCGAGGCGGCCTACGGCGTCCCCCGGGAGGTGATCCTGGCGCTGCTTTTGGTGGAGACCAAGCTGGGCTCCTTCCTGGGCAAGGACCAGGCCTTCCAGGTGCTGGCCTCCATGGCGGCCAGCGACGGGCTGGAGCCCATCCGGCCCTACCTCAAGACCGTGGGGAGCAACGCCGAGCGCGCGGCCTACGCCGACGCCAGCGCCAAGGACCGCTCCCAGTGGGCCTATCAGGAGCTCAGGGCGCTCATCCTCTACACGCGCGCCCTGGGCCAGAGCCCGTCGGCCGTGCCCGGCTCCATCTACGGGGCCATCGGCATCTGCCAGTTCATGCCCACCAACGCCCTGCGCTTCGGCGTGGACGGCAACAGCGACGGCCGGGTGGACCTCTTCGACCCCGCCGACGCCATCCCCAGCATCGCCAACTATCTTGTGGGCCACGGCTGGAAACAGGGCCTCACCTGGGACCAGCAGCGCACCGTGGTCTACGCCTACAACCACTCCGACCTCTACTCGCTGGCCGTGATGACCATCGCCGACAGGCTGCGCCAGCCCCCCGCCGCGCCTGCGGCCGCCCGTCCCTAGGGCGCGCGGCACGCGCCCTGACGCGGCGCGGACCCCGGCAGCGGACGACCCGCCCGGCCCGGCCCGGAGGCCGGACCGGGCGCAGTTGCGCTTAGAGCTGGAGGAAGTAGTCGCTGCCGCACACGGGACAGCAGGTCTCCTTACCTGCCAGGAAGCCGCAGGAGGCGCACTTTTTCTCGGGCTTGGGCACGGCTGGGTTGTGCTCGCCGCACATGCGGCAGTGGGTGAAGTCGGGGTCGTTGGATGCCTTGCACTTGGGGCAGGTCCATTCCTGGCGGTCGTTGGTCATGGGGGCTCCGTATTGCTCGGGTTTGGGGCTCGCCCCTCTCCTAGCACGCTTCGCGCCCGCGAGACAATCGCCCTGCGGTCGGAGCTGGCCGACCGGGAGGCCTTCCGCAAACAATCCGCCCGGCAGGACCGGGCGACGGAGAGGGCAGCGAGCCCGGAGGGATGGGATGACAACGGCCGCCCCCGGCAGGGCGTCGGCCCGGGGACGCTCAGCTGGCGGAGGCTCCGGCCATGGGACCGGCGGGGATGTAGCGGCGCAGGGTGAGGCCCTTCAGGCGGGCCTGCTCGGCGCGCCACAGTTCCTGGAGGTGCTGCCACACGAAGTCCAGCGGCACGTGGGAGCGCAGGTACTGCTCGCACTTGGAGAAGCTGTAATGGTGCGCCAGAGCGCGGCTCACCACGGCGTTGCGCCAGTGGTTGGCGGCCAGCACCCGGTTGATGGCCGCCTCGTCGGAGAGGGGCGCGTCCGGCTCCTTGCGCACGGGCAGCGGGAGCACGGCCTCCAGGAGCCTGCGGTCGTAGACCACGCAGTTGATGGTGGAGAAATCCGGGTAGAAGTACGGGGGCTGGCCGCTGGCGAGCCACGCGCCCACCAGGTCCTCGTGGACCACCTTCTCCCACATCCAGCGGTGGTACACCCAGTTCTCCTCCACCACAGCGCCCTCGTACATGGCGCGCTCGGCGGGGTAGGCGGCCTTGAGGAAGCGGTTCATGGCGAAGCGTCCCGGAGGGCTCACGGGGGCCAGGGCGCTCACGATGGGGATGTCGGCGCGCATGCGGTGCGCCCGGTAGGCCTCCAGCAGGTGCTCCAGCCAGAGGGGCGTCACGAACACGTCCTCGTCCATCTTCACCACCACGTCGTCCAGGTGGTTGGAGAGGATCTCGTTCTGCACGGCGTTCACGGCGGGCACGAGCCCGCGCGGGGAACAGTGGATCACCTCCACGCCCGGCGTGGTGTGCATGAAGCGGTGGAGAATGGCCGCGTGGTCGGGCTCCACGGCGTTGGCCACGATGTAGATCTTCTTGAACCGCCCGAGGTTGGTGAAGCGCTGCAGACTGCGCAGACTGAGCAGGAGGCAGTCGAGGCGGTGCGACGTCAACAGCATCAGCACCGGGCGTATGGGGTCGCGGCCTGGCCGCAGGGGGACGATCTTGCTCATGACACAGCCTTCCTTGGCCGCAGGTTCTGTTCCGGGTGACTCCGCATTCCTTATCGGACCAACAGGGCTGATCTTTAGCCCGCGTTCCATTTTTTTTCACCGGGACGGGCGGGCGAACCTTTTGCGCCAGACCCGGGCTGGCTGCTTGACAGCCCATCACGTCCGAGGCTAAGGCTTTCACAGCTGGCCCGCGCGGCTTGACCTCGGTGGCCAACTTCTTGATTTTCCATGGTATTTGGGTCCGTCCACGGCAAGCCGGAACGGGCCTTCCCGAGCACGAAACAAACCAAACCAGAGAGTGGAGGTTAGGAGCATGGGCTACAAGGTCACTGTCGACGAAGAAAAGTGCACCGGCGACGGCGAATGCGTGGACGTCTGCCCCGTTGAAGTCTACGAAATGCAGGACGGCAAGTCCGTCGTGGTCAACGAGGAAGAGTGCCTGGGCTGCGAATCCTGCGTCGAAGTCTGCGACCAGGACGCCATCACCGTCGAGGAAGAATAATCCCTTTCCCGAATGAGTCTCCAACAGGCGGGAGCGGCCCCAAAGGCTCGCTCCCGCCTGTTCTTTCCCCCTTGCCGGTCGGGAAATCGTGACCATAATCGAGCGTGCCGCGCCCGGCGGCCAGGAGTTCCCGTGATCGACGCCGACTTTTCCGACATCTTCGAGCGCTACGAAGCCCTCTGCGCCGAAGTGGACGCAGTGTTCCAGAAGGTCAAGGCCGCCTGCCCCGAGCAGGTGCGCTGCGAAGTGTCCTGCTCGGACTGCTGCCACGCCCCTTTCGACGTCACCCTCGTCGAGGCCCTCTACCTCAACAAGCGCTTCAACGAACTTTTCCCCAAGGGTGACGAGCGCTACCGCATCACCGTGGCCGCCAACCGCTCCGACCGCGAGCACTACCGCCTCAAGCACAAGGCCTGGAAGGCCCACAGCGCGGGCGTGCCCGACGAGCGCATCGTCGAATCCTTCGCGGCCGAGCGCATCCGCTGCGCCCTGCTCTCCCAGGACGAGCGCTGCGAATTCTACGACGTGCGCCCCGTCACCTGCCGCCTCTACGGAGCGCCCCTCAACGTGGGCGGCAAGCTGCGCGTGTGCGGCAAGTCCGGCTTCCAGCCCGGAGGCAAATACCCCGCCGTGAACATCGCCCGCATCCAGGAGCGCCTGTTCGAACTCTCACGGGAGATCGTGGAGCGCGTGGGCGGCAAATTCGACTACCTCCAGGACATGCTCGTCCCCGTCTCCATGGCCGTGCTCACCGACTACAACGATGAGTTCTTCGGCCTGGGGGCCCCCAAGAAGGAGGACTAGCCGTGCTCACAAAGTTCCTCACCCCCGAGGAAGAGGCCCAGAAAAAGGCCATCTACGAGCGCATCTCCGAAAGGCGGCGCAAGTTCATCGACAGGATGGGCTACGACAACTGGGACCCCTTCCAGAAGCCCTTCGACCCCATCGACATCCGCATCGACACCTCCAAGCGCACCTCCCAGCAGCTCATGCGCGAGTTCATGCAGTCTCTCCCCGAGGGCACGCCCGTCTCCACAGACTATGCCCAGGGCGCATGGGAACTCTGCGTGGGCGTCATCAACGGGTCGCTGCGCTTCAAGGGCATGTTCGATTTCGTCCAGTGGTACGCCAAGCTCCTCGAAGAGGAAGGGCGCGTCGAGGAATACAAGCAATCCAAAGGACTTGGGTGATCACCATGGCCATGACCCCCGAAAACGTCGACGACTACATCGCAGAGCTCGAAAACAAGCTGGCCAAGAACGACCAGTGCGCCACCTCCCACTACAATCTGGGCGTGGCCTACCTGCACAAGCGCCGCTTCGAGGAAGCCAAGACCAGCTTCCTGCGCGCCATCGAACGCTCCCCCGCCATGGCCGAAGGCTACGTCCAGCTGGGCGGCCTGGCCATGAACGACGGCGACATCGAAAACTGCCTGCGCTTCAACCAGGCCGCCGTGAAGGCCCGCCACCGCTTCGCCGTGCCCCACGCCAACATCGGCTTCTGCCTGCTCCAGATGGGCCAGGTGGACGAGGCCATCAAGTCGCTGCGCAAGGCCGTCAAGCTGGACTCCCAGTTCGTGCAGGCCTTCGGCACCCTCGGCAGCGCCCTCTACATGGCCGGGGAGACCGACGAATCCATCGAAATGAGCACGCGCGCCGTGGAACTCCACCCCAAGTTCGGCCCCGCCTGGAACAACCTGGCCCTGGCCTACCTGGAGAAAGGCGACGCCCAGCAGGCCATGAACTGCATCCGCCAGGCCCAGGAGTGCAACTACGACGTGCACCCCAACCTCCTCAAGGACATCGAGGCCAAGCTCGCCGGATAGCGCCCGGCGTCCGGCGGGACCGCGCCCCGGCATCCCGCCGAGCCCTTGTCGCATCCCCGCCCGCCGTGTCTCCGCCCCCGCCCGGACTCTCCCCTGAGCCCGCCGGGGGGATGCCCCCCAGCCCCCGCAAAAAGCTTCGCGGGATTCACCGGTTCTGCCGATGAATCCCGCGAAGGCGTTTGAAGACCGTTCGAGAACTGGAAACGCGAGAGGCGCGCGCAATGGTGTCCCGGCCTGATGGCAAGGCCGAAGGAAATGCGCGCAAGCCGTTGGCGGACGGCAAGCCGCCCGCTCCGCACGCCGCTGCGCGCGGGACTCGCCGCCCCCTCCCCGGAGACGACGATGCGGTCCGCCCCGGGCGCACCGCCACCGGGCTATTTGGTCCCGATCGCGCCCTTGATGGACTCCACGTCCTTCTTGATCTCGCTCAGGGATTGCTCCAGAACGCGCATCTGGTCCATCATCACCTGGAGCCGGTTGAAAATCTTGTTGAACTCGTAGCTGTCGCGGGTTTCCTTGATCAGATGCTTCTGGGCAATGTCGGCGTCGTGGGCCATGGAAGCGCTCCTTGCGCCGCCCGCCGGAGCGGGCCGTTGCGGGTTGGGTCCGGTTCGCGGACCACGCAAGCAGAGAGCGCGCGCTTTGTCCAGGGCTTGACAAGGAGTCGGCGCTTGACAATGCGCCGAACGCCCTGGATAGGCCACGCCATGCCGCCACGCACGCAACAGGCCGCCCCTGTCCGCCCGGTCGCCCGCCACGCCTTCCCGGGCGGGGCGCTCTTCGCCTGCGTGGACAGGATCTGGTCCTGGGAGCTGGGAGCCGACGGCCCATGGCCCCCTGCCCTGGTGCTCCCGGGGAGCGGCGACGAGCTGTTCCTCCACCTGGGCGCGCCCTTCCGGGCCGGACTCGGCGGGGAGCCCCCCGCCCCCGTGCCGCGCTGCCACCTCATGTCCCTGCGCTCCTTGCCCGCCCGCGTCGACCTCGCGGGCAGCGCGGGGTTTGTCTGCGTGCGCTTCCGGGCCGGAGGGCTCGCGCGGTTCCACCGCCTGCCGCCCGCGCTCCTCACGGACTCCCTGGCCGACGCGCGCGAGGTGCTGGGCCCGGGCGTGGAGGCCCTGGCCGAGCGCGTCGCGGGGGTCCGCTCCTTTGCCGGGCGGGCCGCACTGGTGGAAGCCTGGCTCCTGGAAGCCCTGAACGCCGGCAGGCCCGGACGCCGCGACGTGGAGTGGGCTGTGCGCCGCATGTACTACGACAGCGCGGCCGTGCGCCTGGACGACCTGCTCGACCGCCTGGGCATCACCGCGCGCCACCTCCAGCGGCTGGTCAAGGAGAGCCTGGGCGTCGGCCCCAAGCGACACATCAGACTCTCGCGCTTCCAGCGCCTCGCCCGGCCCGCCGCCCTGGGCTTCCGTGGCCTGGACCTGGACGCGGCCCTGGCCGGGGGCTACTTCGACCAGTCCCATTTCATCAAGGACTTCCGGGAGTTCGCCGGAATGCCCCCGGGGGATTACCTGCGAAGAGGGCTCGACATGTCGCATTTCTACTATCCCAGCAGGCCGGACAACGTCATGCTCGGGTCATCCGTCATCCACCAGAAAGGAGGCTCGAGATGATCTTCATGACCGCCGCATTCACGCCAGCCGCCGGAAAGGAACACGAACTGGAAGCGCTCCTCCGGGGGCTGGTCGGGGAGACCTCCCGGGAGCCCGGGGCCCTGGAATACATGCTCCACCGCACGCGACAGGAGCCGCCGCGCTTCGTCTTCTACGAACGTTTCGCCGACCAGGCGGCCCTGGACTCCCACATGGCCGAGCCCTTCTTCCTGCAGGCCAAGGCCCGTTTCGCGGACCTTCTGGCCGCGCCGCCCGAAGTGGCCTTTTTCGACCTCGTGGCCGGGTTCGCCCGCCCCTTCGAGGGCTGAGCGCCCAGCTCCGGACCGCCCGCCCGCTCCATCGCCGGACCGGCCGCCCCACGGACCGGCCGGTCCCGGCGCTCCCCTCCCGCCCCGCCCGCGTTCCCCTCATCGAAACGCCTTGCCAACCGGCCGCGCCGGTACTATGGAACCTTGCTTTCCCATCACTCGCCGCAGGTACCCTTCCATGCCAGAGAAGAATCCCCATATATCGATCCCGGCCGAGCGCCTTGTGCCGCGCCTGCTGGGCATCTCCGAGGCCGAGCTCAAGGGCTGGCCCGAGGACGTGCAGGAAACCGCCGTGGCCCTGGCCAGCGAGCTGTTCCTGGTGCGCTACAACCCCTTCATCGACGCCTCCGACGCGCGCGACTCCGTGGAGAAGCGCCTGGCGCAGTCCGCCACCATGCTCACCCCGGAGTACTTCAGCCAGCTCACCCGCGCCGTGCGCGCCTTCTGGGAGGGCTTCGACAAGGACACGGCCTTCCGCGCCGAACTCAAGGCCAAGGTCTCCGAGTTCCTGGACGACAAGGCCATCCTCGACGGCCCGCACAACCTCGTGGAATGCTCCACCGACGCCACCGACCTGCGCATGGAGCTGCCCCTGATGGTGCTCGCCCCCGAGCGCACCGAAGACGTGCAGCGCATCGTGCGCCTGGCGGGCGAGATGGGCTTCAGCCTCATCCCGCGCGGCGGGGCCTCGGGCTGCACGGGCGGCGCGGTGCCCGCCAGGCGGCGCACGGTGGTGCTCTCACTCACGCGGCTCAAGCGCATCCTCTCGGCCGACCCCGAGACCATGACCCTCTGCGTGCAGGCGGGCGTCATCACGCTCCAGGCCATCCGCGCCGCCTCCGAGAAGGGCATGCTCTTCACCGTGGACCCGGCCTCCAAGGCCGCAAGCTCCATCGGCGGCAACATCTCCGAGAACGCGGGCGGCCCCTATGCCTTCGAGTACGGCACCACCCTGGACAACCTGCTCTCCTACAAGATGGTCATGCCCTCGGGACAGCTCATCGAAGTGGTGCGCGCGAACCACCCGCGCCACAAGATCCTGCCCCACGAGAAGGCCGTGTTCCACATCCTGGACGAGACCGGGAAGCGCATCGACGCCGTGGAGCTCGACGGCGGCGAGATCAGGGGACCGGGCCTGGGCAAGGACGTCTCCAACAAGTACCTGGGCGGACTGCCGGGCATGCAGAAGGAGGGCGTGGACGGCGTCATCACCGAAGCCTGCTTCATCTGCCACGACAAGCTCAAGTATTCCAAGGTGATCGTCCTGGAGTTCTTCGGGCGTTCCATGCACAACGCCATGCTCGCCATCCAGGCCGTGGTGGCCATGCGCGACCGCATCCGCCAGGACGGCGACCTGGTGAAGATCTCCGCCCTGGAGGAGTTCAACGCCAAATACGTGCGGGCCATCGAGTACCAGAAGAAGTCCAAGCTCTACGAGGGCGACCCCATCAGCGTGCTCGTGCTCCAGCTCGACGGCAACGACCTGGAGGCCCTGGACCGCGAAGTGGCCGAAGTGGTCACCATCGCCCAGCGCCACGACGGCGTGGACGCCTTCGTGGCCCGCGACGACAAGGAGGCCGAACTCTTCTGGGAAGACCGCCACAGGCTCTCGGCCATCGCCAAGCGCACCTCGGGCTTCAAGATCAACGAGGACGTGGTGATCCCCATGGAGGTGATCCCCGAATTCTCGGACTTCCTGGAGCAGCTCAACCTCACCTGCCTGGCCCGCGCCTACCGCAAGGCCCTCCAGGAGGTCACCCGCCTGCCCGGCTTCCCGGATTCCGACGGCTTCGTTTCCATGGAGATGCAGTTCGCGGCGGAAATCCTGCGCGGCGTGCGCACCACCGCCGAGCTCAACGACCAGGAGCTGGAGGTCCAGGCCTACTACTTCTTCACCGACCTCAGAACCCGCTACCCCAAGCTCTACGGCGAGATCGAGGCCATCCACGCCGACATGCTGGCCCGGCGCGTGGAAGTGGCCAGCCACATGCACGCGGGCGACGGCAACTGCCACGTGAACCTGCCCGTGAACTCCAACGACCCCGAAATGCTCGCCCAGGCCCACGAGGCCGCCGACAAGGTGTTCGCCAAGGTCATGGAGCTGGGCGGCGCCGTCTCGGGCGAGCACGGCATCGGCATCACCAAGATCGCCTTCCTGCCCGAGGACAAGATCACGGCCCTCAAGGCCTACAAGGAACGGGTGGACCCCGGGAACATCTTCAACCCGGGCAAGCTGGTGACCCGCCAGCTGGATTGCGACCCCTACACCTTCTCCTTCAACCGCCTCATCAAGGATATCCGCAAGACCGCGCTGCCCGACAAGGACAAGCTCATCAAGCTGCTCACGGACATCCAGGTCTGCACCCGCTGCGGCAAGTGCAAGCAGGTGTGCCCCATGTACCAGCCGGAGCGCGGCCTCATCTACCATCCGCGCAACAAGAACATCAGCCTGGGCTCCATCATCGAGGCCATCTACTATTCCCAGGTGCACCACGGCAGGCCCTCGGCCAAGCTCCTGGAGAGCCTGCGCAAGATGACCGAACGCTGCACCACCTGCGGCAAGTGCACCTCCGTGTGCCCCGTGAAGATCAAGACCGCCGGGGCCATGCTGGACATGCGCGCCTTCATTGAAGAAAAAGGCGCGGGCGGGCACCCCGTGAAGTCCAAGGTGCTGCACTTCGTGGCCGAAAAGCCCGAGGAGCGCGCCCCGTCCGCCGCCAAGGCCGCAGCATGGGGGCAGGCCCTGGGCAACCGCGTGGTGGGCCTGCTGCCCGGCCCGTGGCGTTCTCGCTTCGCCTCGCCCATGCTCCACGGCTCCGGCCCGGTCACGGGTTTCAAGAACCTGGCCGACGCGCTGGACCTCTCCAAGGGCGGCATCTTCCTGCCCGAGCGCCCCACCGGCGAGGCCGTGTTCTACTTCCCCGGCTGCGGCGCGGCCCTCTTCTGGCGTCAGATCGGCCTGGCCGCCATCCACCTCATGCTGCGCGCGGGCGTGAGCGTCGTGATCCCCGAGCGCCACATGTGCTGCGGCTACCCCCTGCTCTCCTCGGGCTTCCAGGACGCCTACCGCAAGAACCGCGCCCGCAACATCGAGACACTGGGCGAGATCTTCGTCAAGGCCGCCAACGAGGGCGTGAAGCCCCAGGCCGTGCTCACGGCCTGCGGCACATGCCGCGAATCCCTGGACGGCTACGAGACCGAGGTGATCGCCGGCAGCCGCATCCCCCACTACGACGTGGCCCAGTACCTCATGGAGCGCCTGCCCGCGCGCGACGAGCGCGCCAGGCCCCTGGACGCGCGCCTGGTCTACCACGCCGCCTGCCACGCCGAGTGGGCGGGCGTGCCCCTGGCCAAGGCCCCGGAGCTCTACCGCCAGGCCCTGGGCGAGCTGACCGGCTCGCGCGTGGACATCTCCCCGGGCTGCTGCGGCGAATCGGGCCTGGGGGCCATCACCAGCCCGGACCTCTTCAACCGCATCCGCCTGCGCAAGCAGGAACAGCTCCAGAAGGACCTGGGCGACGCCAAGAGCGAGACCCAGCCCATCCTGGTGGGCTGCCCCTCCTGCAAGATCGGCGTGAAGCGCTGCCTGCTGCGCATGGGCCGCAAGCAGCACGTCCTCCACGTGCTGGAATACCTGGCCCAGGCCCAGGAAGGCCCCAAGTGGCGCAAGGGGTTCCTCAAGGCCCTGGCCAAGGCCCGCCAGGAGGGCCGCAGGCGCGTGGTGGCCTACCCGGGAGGCGCCAAGGGCTAGGCCCGACCTGCTGCCATGAAGACCCTCTGCATCGACTATGGCCTCAAGCGCGTGGGCCTGGCCGTCTCCGACCCCGGGGGCTCCATGGCCTTCGCCCTGGACACCCTGCCCGGGCCGGACCAGGGCGGTCGCGACGCGCTCTTCGCCGCCCTGGCCCGCGTGATCGCGGAGCAGTGCGCGGAGGAGATCGTGGTGGGCTATCCGGAACCGGCCGAGGGACGCGACAGCCTCTCGGCGCGGCGCGCCGCCAATTTCGCCGCCAGCCTGGCCCGGCGCACCGCCCTGCCCGTGAAGCTCATGGACGAAACCCTCTCCAGCGAGGAGGCCCTTGAGCGCCTGCGCCAGGCCGGGGTGAAGCCCGGCCGCGTCAAGGAACTGCTGGACAGGCAGGCCGCCGCGCTGATCCTCGAAACCTACCTGGCCGCCCCAGCCAACGCCCGCACCGTGGCGGCCACTCACGGGAGCACACCATGATCCGGCGCATCCTGGCCGCCGTCGTCCTCCTGGTCCTGGCCGCCTCGGGCTACGTGGCCTGGAGGGCGCACCAGTTCCTCGCCGTGGCCCCGGAGACCCCGGGACGCGAGCTGACCGTGACCATCGAGCCCGGCTCCGGCTTCGAGCAGATCGCGGGGCAGCTCTACAAGCAGGGCGTGGTCACGGACCCGCTGGCCTTCAAGCTCCTGGCCCGCTACACGGGGCAGGATTCCAGGCTCAAGGCCGGGGAATACCTGCTCTCCACGGGGCTCACGCCCCAGAAGGTGCTGGATCTCCTGGTGAGCGGCCAGGCCGTGCTCTACAAGCTCTCCGTGCCCGAAGGGCTCACCATGCCCCAGATCGCCCGGATGGCCGAACAGGCGGGCCTGGGCACTGCGGCCAGCTTCGACAGGGCCGCGCGCGACAAGGAGCTTCTGGCACGCTACGGCGTGCCCGCCGACACCGCCGAGGGCTACCTCTTCCCCGAGACCTACCGCTTCACCCGCAAGCCCGGCAACGACGCCCGCCAGGTGGTGGAGGCCATGCTCGCCCAGTTCCGCAAGGCCGCGGCCAGGGTCTGGCCCCAGGACCCACCCCAGGGCAAGGCACTGCACGAGGCCGTGATCCTGGCCTCCATCGTGGAGAAGGAGACCGGCCAGGGCAATGAGCGCGCCCGGATCGCGGGGGTGTTCACCAACCGCCTGAACAAAAAGATGCTCCTCCAGACCGACCCCACCATCATCTACGGCCTGGGCGAGAAGTTCGACGGCAACCTGAAGCGCGTCCACCTGGACGACCCCAAGAACCCCTACAACACCTACCAGCACCCGGGCCTTCCGCCAGGCCCCATCTGCAACCCCGGGCTGGAGGCCCTCAAGGCCGCCGCCAACCCCGAGGGCACGGACTCCCTCTACTTCGTTGCCAGGAACGACGGCTCCCACCAGTTCTCCAGGACCCTGGAGGAGCACAACGCAGCCGTGGCCAGGTTCCAGCTGAAGAAGGGCAAGTAGGAGGACGGTACGGCCGGGCCGCCGCCCCCCCGCCCGCGTTCCGACCCGCGCCCGGCTCAGGCGATGCGCACCTCGTTCACGGTCAGCGTCGGGCCGTTCACCACGATCTCGCGGGCCGTGGGCTTGCCCGGGCTGTCGTCGCAGGCCAGGATGTGCGGGATGTCCCACAGGTTGTCGTTGACGTCCCACCGGCGCGACTTGTGCCGGTGTCCGAAGAGCAGCGCGTCCACGCGGCCGAAAATCACCCGGCCCAGGGCGTGCGCGTCGCGCAGGCGCATCCCGGGGCAGTGGTATTCGTAGGGATGGTGGTGGAGGAAGAGGATCACCGGAACGCCCGGCTCTCGGCTGTGGCTGAGCAGCGCGTCCAGCTCGGCCAGCTGGGCCTTGCCGATCTTCCCGCAAGCCAGGTCGAATGGATGCTTGGTCTCCAGGTTGGAGTCCAGGGCGATGAGCAGGACCCCTCCGCCAGGGCCGCGCACCCGGTTCACCACGGGATGCGTCGCCCCCGCGAACGATCCTCCCTGGTTGAAGGGCTTGCCGAGCATCTCGTCGAAGCGCCGCGCGCGCTCCAGGTTGTAGTGGCGGCCCTTGGCTCCGAAGTCATGGTTGCCCGGGCAGATGTAGAGCCGCCCCTCGAACGGCGACAGGAGAATCCGGGCTTGCTCGTACTGGGCCTCCGCGCCGTCGTCGGTGATGTCGCCCGTGATCACCAGCACGTGTTCGGGGTGCTCCTTGCTCACGTAGGCCAGGGTCGCGGCCACGGCCCTGTTGTCGGCCGCGTCGGAATGGATGTGCAGATCGCTCAGGTGGAGAAGCTTCATGACGCCTCCTGGGTGGGGGTTGCGGCCGTACGCCTCGCGCATTGCGCAGGCCCCTTCCGGGCGGGCGCATGCCCGATGCGAACCTCGAAACACCTGATGCTTGATCGTTCGCGGGATATTCGTGAAAAGATACGCCGTCAAGCGTCCGATCGCCTTCGTTTCCGGCTTCTTCCCACTGGCAACGCGGCGCGATTTTCCGTAAGGAGGGGTAAGGAATCCCCGTGGGGAGCACCCCTTGCGAAACGGTCCGGGCGACGCCGGCCGGACGCGGGCCGCGCTCCACGCGGCGGCCTCCCCAAGGAACACGGCGGCCTGGTCCGGACGCGGCGTCCCGGGCCGACAGACCGCCCAGCGCAAGGAGAACCAAGTGAACCCTTTCCAGCCCGGCGTTTCCCCCGACGTGATGGAGTGCAGGCTCCCCGAACGGCCCCAGCCCTGCGCCGTGGTGATCTTCGGGGCCTCGGGCGACCTCACCTCCCGCAAGCTCATCCCGGCCCTGGCCCGCATCTACCGAGCGGGCGACCTGCCCGACAACTTCGCCATCGTGGGCGCGGCGCGCACCCCCATGACCACCGAGGCCTTCCGCGAGAAGGCCCGCGAATGGCTGGCCGCCGCCGGGCACCTGGACGGCCTGGACTGGGAGGGCCTGGCCCGCAGGCTGTTCTACCACGCCATGGACTACGCCGACCTGGAGGGCTACCGGGGCCTGGGAAAGGCCCTGGAAGACGCCGAGGCCCAGCTGGGCCTGCCCGGAAACCGCATGTTCTACCTGGCCATCCCCCCCACCCTCTACGAGGCCGTGGCCGTGAACCTGGGCGAGACCGGACTCGCCGGGCAGGACACCCCGGAGGGTTGGACGCGCATCGTGGTGGAAAAACCCTTCGGGCGCGACCTGGAATCCTCCCGCAAGCTCGACCGGGCCATGCACCTGCACTTCCAGGAAGGCCAGATCTTTCGCATCGACCACTACCTGGCCAAGGAGACCGTGCAGAACGTCCTGCTGTTCCGCTTCGCAAACGCCGTGTTCGAGCCGGTGTGGAACCGCAACTACATGGATTACGTCTCCATCCTCGCCGCCGAGTCCCTGGGCGTGGAGCACCGCGCGGGCTACTACGAGGAGGCAGGCGTGCTGCGCGACATGTTCCAGAACCACATGATGCAGCTGCTCTCCCTGGCGGCCATGGAGCCGCCCTCGGTGTTTCGCGCGCGCGAGGTGCTCGACGAGAAGACCAAGCTCTACCGCAGCCTGCGCCCCTTCGATCCGGAGAAGGGCTTCGGCCATCTGGTGCTGGGGCAGTACGGCCCCTCGGCCGACGGGAAGCTCCCGGCCTACCGCCAGGAGCCGGGCGTCTCGCCCGCCTCGCTCACGCCCACCTTCGCCATGCTCAAGGCCTACGTGGACAACTGGCGCTGGCAGGGCGTGCCCTTCTACATCTGCTCCGGCAAGCGCCTGGCCGGGAAGATCACGCGCATGGTGGTGCAGTTCAAGGAAGTGCCCCACTCCATCTACCGCAACGTGGTGGGCGAGCACGTCTCGGCCAACCGGCTCATCATGGAGGTCTACCCCAACGAGACCATCCACCTGAGCCTGCAGGCCAAGCAGTCCGGCGAGGGCTTCTGCCTGCGCACGGCCTCCATGAGCTTCGACTTCAAGGGAGGCTACGCCGGGCCGCCCGTTGACTCCTACGAGAAAGTGATCCTGGACTGCATGCTGGGCGACCACATGCTCTTCTGGCGCCAGGACGGCGTGGAACTCTCCTGGGCCTACCTGACCCCCATCCTGGAGCTGTGCGAGCAGCAGGTGGAGATGGAGAAGAACCTTTTCCTCTACCCGGCGGGCAGCTGGGGTCCGCGCGACGCCAGCATGGTGCACCTGAACTACCTCAAGGACCTCACCGGCAATGTGCGCGCCTGACCTGCGCTCCTTCCCGGACGCCGAGGCGGCCGCCAGGGCCGCGGCGCTCCTGGTGTCCGAGGCGGCGGCAAGGGCCGTGGCGGAGCGAGGACGCTTCACCCTGGCCCTCTCGGGCGGCTCCACGCCCGGGCGCTTCTTCGAGCTCCTGGCCCTGGAGCCCATGGACTGGGACAGGACACACGTCTTCTGGGCAGACGAGCGCCTCGTGCCCGCCGACTCGCCCGAGAGCAACCAGCGCCTGGCACGGGAGCGCCTGATCGGACGCGTGCCCCTGCCCCCCGGCAACGTCCACCCCATGCCCGCCCCGGGCATCCCCCTGGAGGACGCGGAGGCCCACGCCCGGGCGCACGAGGCGTCCCTGCGCGCCTTCTTCGCAGGGGAGAACGCGGCGGGCGGCGCGACGGGGCAGGACGCCCTGCCGGACGAGCGGACGGCCTACGGCGCTCCCTCAGACGCCCTGCAGGGCTTCCCCCGCTTCGACGTGGTGCACCTGGGCGTGGGGGGAGACGGGCACACGGCCTCGCTCTTCCCGGGGCAGACCTCTTTGGAGGAGCGCCTGCGCTGGGTGCTGCCGGTGCGCTACGCCGGGGCCAGCCCGCCGGTGGCGCGGCTCACGCTCACGCTGCCGGTGCTGGACGCGGCGCGCGAGGTGTTCTTCCTGGTGTCGGGGGCGGACAAACTGGCCTTGGCGCGGGCCATCGCGGCGGGGGAGCGCCCGGACTGCCCGGCCTCGCTGGTGCGCCCGGCGTCGGGGCGGCTTGCCTGGCTGGCGGGCTAGCAGTCCGTTGAGAGAGCCGATTCTTGCGGACTGTTCATCGGATGGGCGGTCTTTCGCCCTGGTTCGCGGTCTTTTCGCCCTCCGGGGCGGTCGTCGCGGCCTTTGCTGCTTCCTCCTCCCGGACCTTTGAGGCCTTTGCGGCTTCCTCCTCCCGGACCTTTGAGGCCTTTGCGGCTTCCTCCTCCCTTGCCTTCGAGGCCTTTGCGGCCTCTTCCCGGGCCTTCGCGGCCTCAACTCGCCCAGGCCCCAGGTGCATGGGGGCCGAGACGATCACGTCGTCGGGGGTGCTGGCCACGCCGTCCGGCCCCGGCGAGCCGATGTCGTCGTGGGGGCACCAGTCAACCTGCAACCCTCCGCAGAAGACCTCGCCGGGATTGAGCAGGTAGGGCGAGCCCCACGGGTCGCGGCGCATCTCCTCGGGGACGGGCGGTCCGCCCGGTCCGTAGGCCGTCGCCCATATCTTCTCCAGCGAGGCTTCCCAGAGCGCCCTGCAGGGGGCCTCCGGGGGCAGCCCGCGCAGGTCTCCGGCTGCAAAGCAGGGCGTGAGCACGTCGAAACCGCCGAGCACGTCGGCCAGAAGCCCGTTTCGCGCCACCTTGGCCGTGTAGGCCGCGTGGGTGAGCATCTTGAGCCGCGTACGCAGGGCGGCCGTGCGCTCCCGGGCCAATTCGGCGTCCAGGGCGCGCGGCAGCCGGGCCTCGCGCCAGCAAAGCCACGCCCCGCACCCCAGGAGGACCGCCAGCAGCGCCCAACCGGCCAGGCGCGCGCGCGCAAGCGCCGTGCGGCGGCGCTCCGCGGTCCAGGCCCGCACGTCCATGCTCAGGCCTCCAGCCGCTCCCGGATGCGGCACACCCCGCACACGTCCTGCGACGTGGGGTAGCCGCAGCCCGTGCACTCGTTGAGCGGCGGGGCGTCCTGGGCCAGGGCCTTGAAGGCCGGGCGGCCCGAGCGCAGGAAATGCTCGTAGAACTGCATCTTCATGCCCGGGCTGCGCTCCTCCAGGTCGGCCAGGAGGCGCTTGTGCCCGGTGAAGCTCGCGCCCCCGGAGTAGGGGCACGGGGCCAGCACGTGCTCGATGCCCTTGAGGAAGCACCACACGGCCGTCTCGTATTCCGTCAGGCGGCACAGGGGCTTCACCTTGCGCACGAAGCGTCCCGAAGCCTCGCCCACGGGGCCTTGTCCGGCCAGGTAGGCCTGGTCCCAGCGCAGGGTGTTGGCGAAGAGCCTGGCCACCTCGTCGTCCAGGTTGTGGCCCGTGGCCAGCACGTCGAAGCCCTGCTCGTAGGCGTAGCGGTTGAACCAGTGGCGCTTGATCTTGCCGCACACCGAGCAGATGGGGCGCTTCACGCGCGCCTTCACGTCGGGGATGGCCAGGCCGTCCCTGGCCGTCTCGATCACGCGCAGTTCCACGCCCTGGGCGGCGCAGAAGGCCTCCACGGTGCTGCGGGCGCTCTCGGAGGAGACGGGGATGGCCAGGTCGATGTGCAGGGCCGTCACCCGGAAGCCCAGCTCCTTGAGGGCCAGGAGCAGGCCCAGGGAGTCCTTGCCGCCCGACACGGCCAGGAGCACGGAGTCCTCCCGGGTGAACTGGCGGTGCTCGTGGATGCCGCGCTCCACCTGGCGCAGGAAATAGGTCTCGAAGCAGGGGGCGCAGAATCCGGTGTGGTGGCTGGGGAGGGCCACCTGGGCCAGGGCCTTGCAGCGTCTGCACTTCACGGCGCTACCCCCTGGAGACCACGTGGCGGATGCGGATCTCGCCCTCGTGGCCGATGGCCCGGTCCGGGGTGAGCAGCTCGCGCCCCCGGATGACCAGCACTTCAGTTGATTTGAGCCCGAGTTTCCCGAGCAGCTGCAGGACGGTGTTCAGGCTGCGGAACGTGTGCCGCTCGCCCGTGGCTTCGATGATGACGTCGACCATGGGCGCGCTCTACCCCGACCCGACCCGGAGAGCAAGCGCCAGCCCGCCTGGAAAGCGGTTGACCCGGCCGGGGTTTTTGAGCATAGGCTAGTGCCGTGGACGCGTTGCGCGCCATCACGGAGGTTTCCATGAGTTCGAAAAAGGTCCTGGTCGTGGACGACGAGAAGCACATCCGGATGCTCTATCAAGAGGAACTGGAGAGCGAAGGGTACGAGGTCGCCACTTCCGACGGCGAGGAACCCATCCTTGCCGTGCTGGAGCGTGAGAAGCCCGCCGTGGTGGTGCTCGACATCAAGCTCGGCCCCAACCGCTCCGGGCTGGACCTCCTCCAGGAGATCCGCGGCAAGGACCAGGTCATCCCCGTGATCCTCTCCACCGCCTACGACTCCTTCCAGCACGACCTCAAGTCCATCGCCGCCGATTACTACGTGGTGAAGTCCGTGGACCTCACGGAGCTCAAGTCCAAGGTGACCCTGGCCCTGGCCAAGGCCGCTCCGGCCGCCTGAGTTCCCGGCCGCCGGGCCGACCGCGCTTCCGGCCGCCTGATCGCCGGGTCCCGGCAGCTTGCCCTCGCCCGGGCTTCGTGCTAGCCAACTCGCGCCCCGAGCCGCCTTGCGGCCCGGGGCGCTCGATTGTTCCGGGGCGGCGGCAGGCGTCTCCCCATCATCCCACGGCGGCGTTCCATCCATGTTCGACGACTTCAGCCGGTTCCTGGTGAACCTGGCCATCTACGCGCCCCCCATGCTCATGGCGGTCACGGTGCACGAGGTGTCCCACGGGGCCATGGCCGCCCTCCTGGGCGACCCCACCGCGCGCCTGGCCGGGCGGCTCACGCTCAACCCTTTCAAGCACCTGGACCCGCTGGGCCTTCTGGCCTTCGTGCTCACCCAGATGATCGGCTGGGCCAAGCCCGTGCCCGTGGACGGCCGCTACTTCCGCAATCCCCGCCTGGGCATGTCCCTGGTGTCGGCCGCCGGGCCGCTCTCCAACTTCGTCCTGGCCGCGCTCTCGGCCCTGGGCCTGGAGGCCCTGCGCGCCCTGGCCCCCTCCCTGGACCCGGACGGCCTCTTCGCCGCCACCATCCTCCCGCCCCTGTGGTACATGACCAAGGCCAGCGTCCAGGTGAACCTGGCCCTGGGCGTGTTCAACCTGCTGCCCATCCCGCCCCTGGACGGCGGGCACCTGCTCATGGGCGTGCTGCCCGGGCGCTGGGCTTACGAGCTCTCCCGCCTGGAGCGCTGGGGCTTCGTCATCGTGATCCTTCTGGCCCTCACGGGCGTGCTGGGGAAGCTCCTCGGACCCGTGGTGGCCACGCTCTACAACCTCCTGATCTAGCGAGACGCCATGACCGCCAACAACCGCATCGTCTCGGGCATGCGCCCCACCGGCCCCCTGCACCTCGGCCACTATTTCGGAGTGCTCGACAACTGGGTGGAACTCCACAAGGACCACCAGTGCTTCTTCTTCGTGGCCGACTGGCACGCCCTGACCACCGAATACGCCGACCCGAAACGCATCCGTGGATTCGTCCCCGGGCTCGTGCAGGATTGGGTGGCCGCCGGGCTCGACCCCGCCCGCTGCGTGATGTTCCAGCAGTCCGCAGTGAAGGAGCACGCCGAGCTCTCGCTGCTCCTCTCCATGATCACCCCCGTGAGCTGGCTGGAGCGCTGCCCCACCTACAAGGACGTGCGCGAACAGCTCGACGAGGCCAAGGACCTCTCCACCTTCGGCTTCCTGGGCTACCCCGTGCTCATGGCCTCGGACATCCTCATCTACCGGCCCAAGTGGGTGCCCGTGGGACAGGACCAGCTGCCCCACCTGGAGTTGACCCGCGAGATCGCCCGGCGCGCCAACCACCTCTGGGGAGACTTCTTCCCCGAACCAGAGGCCAAGCTCACACGCGCCCCCAAGCTCCCCGGCCTGGACGGACGCAAGATGTCCAAGAGCTACGGCAACGCCATCTCCCTGGGGGAGGATCTCGACGGCGTGCGCGCCAAGATCAAGCCCATGCTCACCTGCACCAAGCGCGTGCGCCTCAAGGACCCAGGCGAGCCCGACGAGTGCAACCTCTACCCCTACCACCTGCTCTTCACGCCCCAGGA
>NZ_JBZVFJ010000052.1:0-24312 GCF_058402725.1 Fundidesulfovibrio sp.
TAGAAGGCCACCTTCTTCTGCAGGGCGGGCTGGCGGATGGTGTCGAACACGTCGCGGAAGGGCTTGTCCGCGATGGCGGGCAGGCTGCGGAAGTCCGCCAGGCCGGAGAGGAAGAGCGGCAGATGGCGGATGAAGCCGTCCTTGGCCCCCACGAGGCCCTGGGTCTTGGAGGCCGTGCGCAGCATGGCGTGGAACAGTTTGCGGTTGTTCACCACGGTGAAGATGGCCTTCTGCACCGGACCCTGGCCCTGTTCCTTGGCCAGCCTGCGCCGGATTTCCAGGATGAGCGCCGGGATGTCGATCTGGCCGGGGCAGACCTGCTTGCAGTTGCCGCACTGGATGCACAGGCCCTGGATGTCCTCGCTTTTTTTCAGCTCGTCGAACCAGGCCGTGAGGATGGTGCCGATGCCGCCGGTGTACACCTTGCCGAACACGTGGCCGCCCACCAGGCGGTAGACCGGGCACACGTTGAGGCAGGAGGCGCAGCGGATGCACTGCAGGGCCTGCTTGAAGATGGGGTCGCGGGCCATCTCGGTGCGGCGGTTGTCCATGAGGATGATGTGCATCTCCTTCATGGAGCCGTCGTCGTTCTGGGTGGGGCCGGTGATCAGGCTCACGTAGCTGGTGAGCTGCTGGCTGGTGGCGCTCTTGGGCAGGGCCACCAGGATGGGGGCGGCGTCGGCCCAGGTGGGGATGAGCTTTTCCAGGCCCACCACGGCCACGTGGATCCTGGGCAGGCTGGTGGTCAGGCGGGCGTTGCCCTCGTTGGTCACCAGGGCGATGGTGCCGGTTTCGGCGATGGCCATGTTGCCGCCGGAGATGCCCATGTCGGCCTGGAGGAACTTCTCGCGCAGCTCCTTGCGGGCCACCTTGACGAGCTTGGGGATGTCGTTGGTGAGGCGCTCGTTGATTTCCTTGCTGAAGAGGTCGGCCACCTCGTCGCGGGTCATGTGGATGGCGGGCATGACCATGTGGGAGGGGGTCTGCCCGGCCAGCTGGATGATCCACTCGCCCAGGTCGGTCTCGTTGACCTGCACGCCCTGGGCCTGGAGGTGCTTGTTGAGGTGGATCTCCTCGGTGGCCATGGACTTGGACTTGACGATGCGCTTGACGCCCTTCTCGCGGCAGAGGTTGGCGATGTACTCCTTCACCTGCTGGGGCGAGTTGGCGCGGAACACCTTGGCCCCGCGCGCCTCGGCGGCCTTGGTGAACTGGGCGGCCAGCTCGTCCATGTGCTCGGCGGCGTAGCCTTTGATGGCGGCGATGCGCCCGCGCAGGGCTTCGAAGTCGATGCCCTCGTAGGCCTTGGCCCGGGCCACGGCGTAGGCCTCGGAGAAGCGGCCCAGGGCTCCGCTCAGGTTGGCGTCGTGGAGGGCCTTGTCGATGGATTCCTTGAATTCGGTGGTGGCCATTAGTTCTGCCCTCCCAGGTCGTCGATGCAGACAATGATGAGGCGCTCGGGCCCGTGGACGCCGATGGTCAGCACGCGCTCGATGTCGGCGGTGCGGCTGGGGCCGGAGATCAGCGCCAGGTAGGCGCAGTCCTTGGGGTGCACGGTTTCCAGCAGGGCCGGAAGGTCCGGGAGGATGGCGTCGGTGCCCACGATGGCGATGTGCAGCCAGGGCAGCATGGAGGCCAGGCGCTCCTTGGGGTCGGTGGAGTTCTGGGCCACGGTGCCGGTGTTGGCGATGCCCCAGTGCATCTGGGTGACACCGATCCTGGACTGCTCGGCCTTGTCGCGGGTGACGTTGAAGGTGAGGCCGGGGAACTCGCCGGCCAGGGCGTCCTTGTCCACGCCTTCCAGGAAGGGGCAGTCCACCCACACGGCGTAGGCCTGGGGGGCGTCGGCCACGCCTTCCTTGCGGAAGGTCTCCTTGATGAAGTCCAGGGCAGGGCCTTTTGCCGGGAAGCGATGCACCTCGGCGCTGACGGCCTCGGCTTTGGCTTTGAAGAGGTCGAACATGTGGGAGGTCCTCCTGATTGGGGGCGGCCGGTCAGTCCGCCCGTTTCCCTGGCCGCGCTGGCACGGCCGTGTGCGGAGCATGTAGACCTGATGTGGAGAAATCGGGAGCAAAAAGTTGAAAAACACTCTGGCGGGGCTGAATGGCTGTTTTCGGGGGCTCAATGGAGAAGACAGGAGCCAGCGAACAATGTCTCCAGAAAAACATTCGTGATTTCAAAATGTTGCCGGACATCATCCTCCGCAACCGCAGGCCGGACGCAGCCCAATGGCGCGCCGCAGGGGCTCAATGGCTGCATGAAGGAGGCGCATGGCGAGGGCGGCGGACGGGCTGCCGGTGGATCTGGGACCTGACGGCCGACGGTCGGGAGATGTGCGCGCGGACAAAGCGGACCGTCGGAGCAGGAAAGCCCCGGGAACGCGACGCGGCGCGAGCGCGTTCAGTGTGCCGGAACCGCGCCGAAGCCCGGGAGCGGCAGGGAACCGCCCGCAGCCGGTGCGGAGCGCCAGAAGGCTTCGTCCAGCACGAGGCGGCGCTCTTCCTCCGGCTCTCCGGGGTTGTTCGTGCGCGCCAGCAGCACGGGGGCCGCGCCTCCGGGCGGCAGCCAGACGGCCAGCATGCCCAGTGTGCGCGTGCTGGAGGGCGTGGAGCCCGTGCGGAAGATGGACTGGTCCGGCCCCGCGACCGCGTCGCGGGAGAAGGACGCGGCCCGTTCCGGGTCCAGGGGCCGCGCGGCCTGGTCCAGCAGCGCGCGGATGCGCTCCAGGCGCGCAACGCTGCCCGGGGCGTCGGGGCGGACGCGCAGGTCCGCCGGGCCGCACGGCAGCACGGGGTGGTTGGTGTGCGCGGCGAACGCGCCTGCGGGAACGGGCTCCAGGGCATATCCCGTGCCCGAGCACTCCAGCACGGCAAGACGGCGCGCGTCGGCCACCAGCGCGAAGGCCGGGGCCAGCCGGGCCAGGGCCTCCTGGCCCGCGAAAACCTCGTCCACGGAGGCGCAGCGCGCCAGGAGGGTCCGGGCCGCGCCGGCGAGACCGCCCTCGCGGACCCGCTCGAGACGCCGCGCCCGGGGGATGGTTCCCGCCGTGGCCGTGACCACGGCCAGCCCCTTCTCGTTGACCCCGCCCACCACCATGGCCCGGCCCTCGGGCGTCACGGAAAGCATGGCCGCCACGCGGTAGCCTCCGCGCGGCGCCAGGAGCGCGAAGCGCGTGGGGTGGTCCGGGGCGAAGTCGCGGTTCTTCACCAGGAGGCTCCCGCCCCCTTCCACGTCCGCCCCGTTGAGCGCCCAGAGGGTGCAGGCCGGGGCGTCTGCGGCCCAGAGCAGCAGCAAGGAAAGCAGGAGGGCAAGGAGGCGTGCGGGCATGACGGTTCCGGCCGCGGGCGCGCTTCAGATGTCGAAGTGGGCCTTGAGGTCCTTGACGTTGTAGCGGCTCACCACGATCTCGGAGCGCTCGCGGTCGCTCAGGACGAGCTTGTAGCTGCCGCCGGTCCAGGGGATGATCTCGGCCACATGGGCCAGGTTCACCAGATGGCTGCGGTGGGCGCGGAAGAAGCCGTGGGGGGCCAGGCGTTCCTCCAGTTCGGAGATGGTGGCCTTGGCGGTGTAGCGGCCGTGTACGGTGTGCACGGTGATGCGCCCGTCCTCGCTGGAGACGGAGAAGACATGCTTGGGCAGCGTGGGCACGATGCGCTCGCCGTCGTAGAGGGGGATGCGCCGCTCGGGGGCCTGGGGTTCCAGCGGCTGGGCCGGGATCTGTGACGGGACGGGCTGGGCGTCGCGGGGCTCGTCCAGGCGCAGGGCGCGCCGGGCGCGGTCCACGGTCTTTTTCAGGCGCTCCAGGGTGAAGGGCTTGAGGATGTAGTCCAGGGCCTCCAGCTCGAAGGCGGCCACGGCGTGCTCCTCGTAGGCGGTGACGAAGGCCAGAAGCGGCTTCTTGGGCATGGAGCCGAAGAGGTAGGTGAGCTCCAGGCCCGAGACGCCGGGCATCTGGATGTCCAGGAACACCAGGTCGGGCTGGAGGGCGCGCAGCTGGGGCATGGCGGCGGAAGCGCTGGCGGCGTCGCCCACCACGGCCACGTCCTCGATGCGCCCCAGCTGGTGGCGCAACTCGCGGCGCACGGGGCCCTCGTCGTCGATGATGAACGCGGTGAGGCTCATGGGCGGGGGATGGTGAAGCACACGGTGAAGCCCCTGCCCGGCGCGGTTTCGATGCACAGGCCGTGGCCCACGCCGTGGATGCCCACGAGCCGGGCCTGCACGTTGCCCAGGGCCAGGCCCGAGCCCTTGGGCCGGGCGCGGGACACGTCGCCCGCCAGGAGCGGCTCGGCATCGGCCTGATCCATGCCCACGCCGTCGTCGCGCACGCAGATGCGCACGCCCCCCTCCACGGCGGCGGCCTCGATGCGGATCTCGCCGCCCTCCTCCTTGGGCATGAGCCCGTGGCGCAGGGCGTTCTCCACCAGGGGCTGGAGGATCAGGGGCGGCACGGGGCACTCCAGCACGGCGGGGTCCACGGCGTAGGAGACGCGCAGGCGCTCCTCGAAGCGGGCCCGCTCGATGGAGAGGTAGTCCTCGCAGTGCTCCAGCTCCTTGGCCAGGGGGATGCTGGAGCCTCCGGGCTTGATGTTCTTGCGGAAGAAATCGCCCAGTTTCACCAGCAGGTCCGATGCGGTGTCCGGATCGGTGCGGATGTAGTGCATGATGGACGTGATGGCGTTGAAGAGGAAATGCGGATTGATCTGGGCCTGGAGCATCTTGATCTCGGCTTCCGTACGCAGCTTCTTCTGCCTCTCGGACTCCAGAAGAGCCTGCTCAGCCTGCCGTTTCTGGGTGATGTCGCGCACGATGGAGACGATGCAGCGCTCCCCGCCGATCTCCACAAGTTCTCCTGAGCGCTCTACGGTGATCACCTCGCCGGATTTGGTGCGGTATTGCAGTTCCTGGTTCTGGGTGCTGCCGGTGCGCAGGAATTCGTCATCGAGTTCGTAGCGCTGGTCGGGGTTGGCGTAGATGCCGATGTCCATGGAGGTGCGCCCCACGACTTCTGCCCGGGAAAAGCCCGTGACCTTCTCGAAGGCCTCGTTCACGTCCAGGTAGATGCCGCCGTTCAGGCGCAGGATGGCGATCCAGTCCGGGCTGTGGCGGAAGATGCGCTCGAACTTCTCTTCGGATTCGCGCAGGCTGGCCTCGGTCTTCTTGCGGCCCTGGATGTTCACCCACAGGGCCATGACCATGCCCAGAAGCAGCAGGAAGGCGGCGGCCACGGCGAGCACCTTGCCCTGGTGCTCGTCGTAGAAGGAGGCCGGGCGGTTGACCACCTCGCTGCCCTCCGGCAGGGCCGAGAGAGGGATGGCGAAGCGGCGCAGCTGGGCGTAGTCGAACATGTAGCGGTGGGGGCTCTGCTTGCGCACGGGCACGTCGGCCACGCTCTCGCCCGCGAGCAGGCGCTGGGCCATGCGCCCCGCCACCTCGCCCTGGTTGAACCCGCTGGTGAGCAGACCGCCCACGATGCCGTGGCCCAGGTAGAAATCCCACACGCCGAACATGGGGGCCTTGGCCCGGGAGGCGATGAGGGCGATGGATTCGTCGTAGTCGAAGGTGCGCCCGGCGCGGTCGCGGTTGAAGGTCATGAGCAGGATCAGGTCGCCCTGGGACAGGGCCTCCACGCGCTCCAGGAGTTCGTCCATGGTCAGGTCGTCCAGGGTGGTCACGGCCACCTTCTTCTCGAACTCGGGCATCACCTCGGCCAGGGCCTTGGCGTTGGCCTGGCCGGTGCTGGAGCGGTCGTTCACCACCACCACGCGGTAGGTGGCGGGCAGCATGGCCAGGGCCGCGCGCAGGGTGCCGCGCACGTCGAAGTCTTCCACCACGCCGGTCACGTGGTCCTTTTCGGCCCCCAGCATGGCCTCGTCGAAGAAGTTCACCCCGCAGAACACCACCCGCGCCCGGGGGAACACCCGGGCTCGCCAGCCCAGCAGGAACCTGAAGGCGTCGTCGTCGGAGGCCACCACCACGTCCATGGGCACGCGGGCGTACTTGGCCTGGAGGCGTCCGGCCAGGGCCGGGGCGTCCTCGGGGGCGTGCACGCGCTTGGCGTCCAGGTATTCGGTGTAGAGCTCCACCCCGGGCAACCCCGCCAGCACGGAGCGGATGCCAGCGTCCACGCCGTCGGTCCAGTTGAGGCCCTGGTGGTAGGAGTGCAGCAGGAGCACGCGCTGTTTGGGCGCAGCCCACGCCGCCTGGACGGCCAGGCACATGAGGAGCGCCGCGAGGGCGAAGACGCGCGGGAGGAACTGGGTCATGTCTGGCCTTGGCCGCCGGGATGGCCCGTACGGGCGCGGCGGCGGCGATTGTCTAGCACGTTCGCGGGCGCAAGGGAATGGCGCGCGCCCCGGCGCTCCCGGCCCGGTTCTAGGCGAGCTTCTTCCCGGAGAGGAAGCGCAGGAAGCGGATGGCTTCCATGAAACCGGGATTGATGGCCAGGGCGCGTTCCAGGGCCTCGCGGCAGGAATCCCGGTCGCCCTTGTCGTAGTGCACCCGGGCCAGGTTGAAGAAGACGTTCTCGTCGTTGCTTTCGAGTTCCACGGCCTTCTCGTAGAAGCCGATGGATTCGTCGAAATGGCCTTTCTTGCGCAGGCTCACGGCGAAATGGTTGAGGCTCGCGCGGTGCTCCTCCAGGGCGTCCGGGGCGGTGCAGCGCAGAGTCTCCAGGGCCTGGCGCGCCTGGGCCATGTAGTCCGGGTCCTCCCCGGCGGGGGGCTCGGCCCCCACGAAGGCGGAGAGCGTCTTGCGTTCCCGCGCGTCCAGGGAGGGGAGGCCGCCGCCCTGCGGATCGAGGAGCGCGCGGCAGAGGGCGTCCAGGGTCTGGGAGGGGTTCTCGCGGTAGTAGAAGGGTTCCGGGCGGTGGGCCTTCAGGAATTCGGCCAGGGACATGCGCGAGACGATGCCCGAGGGCAGCCCCGCGCTGGTGAGGGGCTGCAGTTCCACCCGGCCGGGCGCGGCCAGGCGCGCGTACCACCAGGTGACGGTTTCGCGGGTTCCGGCGGTGGCGCCGGTGCCGATCTCGCTCTCCACGCTGCGTGCGTAGACGCCAAGCGCCCTGGGCGCGTCATCCTGCAGGGGCATGCACACTCCCCGCGCCGTCCGGCATGCGATCGTCCGGGGCGCTCATTCCAGATATCCGGCCGCGCGCAGCGTCTGATGAAGCTGGCGACGGCGTTTGTCGTCCTCGTTCAGGAGCCTCTTGTCCAGGATGTACCGTGCGAACTGGAGCCCTTCCCCGAAGAAGCTGTTGATGTCCAGGGCATTGAGCAGATGTTTCAGGGCGTTGTCCAGGTCGTTTTTTTCCAGGTAGGCCCTGGCGATGTTGAACTGGAGGTTCTCGTCCAGGAAGGTCATCTCCTGGGCGCGGAAGTAGTAGCGCAGGGTCTGGTCCAGGAGGCCGCGCTTGCGCAGGGAAATGCCCAGTTCGTTGAAGAGGTGCTTGTGCTCGTCGGAGAAGGCCTCGTCGAGTTCCAGAAGATTGTCGAAAACGCGCACGGCCTTGTCCGTGAGCCCCAGGGCCAGCAGCGAGATGCCCAGGCCGAAGGCCGCGCGGACGTTGGCCTCGTCGATGCGGCGCACCTTCTCGTATTCGCGCACGGCCCCGGGGTGGTTGCCTCCCTCGCGGTAGGCGTCGCCCTGCATGAGGGGGCGGCTCAGGTACTGGTAGGTGGCCTGGGCCTCGGGCATGTAGCCCGTGAGCACCTCTTCGCGGTCCAGCAGGAGGAGCGTGCCCTGGAGCTGGAAATCCACGTCGAGGCTGCGCATCTCCACCTTGCCGTTCTGGACCTCCCGGGCGAACCAGTAGGTTCTGGTGACGGTTTTTCGCCGGGTGGCGCCCGTGCCGAGGGTCACGGTGGTCTCCTGGGAGAAGATGCCGTGGAGTCTGGCGGCGGGGTGCTCCATCAGTCGAGGAGGAGCCCGCCGGCGCTTGCCCTGGCCGGAGTCGCTTCTTTGGGGTCTGCCCCGGCGGATTCGCCGTGCTCGATCCGGCGGGCCAGCTGGCCCGCCTCCGTGAAGTCCGGCTTCAGGACCAGGGCCTGGCGCAGGTGCTCCAGGGCGCGGTCGGTTTCTCCAGCGTAGATGTGGGCCTTGGCGATGTTGTAGTGGAGGTTTTCGTCCTCCGGAGTGACGGAGAGGGCCTGATTGTAGGCATGGAGCGCGCCCAGATAATCTCCGGAGCGCCTGAGCTTCACCCCCAGGGTGTTGTAGGGGTTCACGGCCTCCGGGTCGTCGCGCAGGATCTCCACGAACACTTCCTTGAGTTCCGCGAGTTTGTCCTGCAGCGCGAAGAGATCGGCGGCTCGGCGCAGATGCTCCTGGTAGGCCGAATCGTCGCCTTTGCCCTTGTGGGCGTAGGCCAGTCCCCGATGGGCTTCGGCGTAGAGTTCGTTGAGTGCCACGGCCTTGTTGAAGGAGAGGATGGCCTTGCCGTACTTTTTCTCCCGGAGGTAATCCATGCCCAGGTTGAAATACTTGAGGGCCTCGTTCTCCTCGGAGACCATTTCCTCGAATTCGCTGATGGCGGCATCGAAGTCCTGGCGTTGCAGGGCGTCCCGGGCGCTCTGGAGCATCTCTTCCTCGATCTCCCCGGGCGAGAGCGAGTTCCAGGCGGCGCGGATGTGTTTCTCCATGGTTTCCAGCGAATACGGACGGATCACATAGCCCGAGCATCCGGCGGAGACGGCGTCCATCACATACTCCTGCTGGCTCTCGCTGGTGACCATCACCAGGGCCTTCACGGCAGTGCGCCTGCCCTTGGCCAGTCGGCGCAGGCAGGCGATGCCGTCCATGTCGGCCAGGGCGGAGTCGATGAGCGCGATGCTTGCGTTGCCAGACTCCAGGTGGCCCTGCGACTGCTGGAGCGACTGGAAGGCCCGGACATCCTGAAACCTCATGCGCAGCAGGGTGTTCTTGTCCAGGGCGGCGTGGCGCACGTCGCCCGAGAGGATGGCCACCGAGAGGCTGCTGGGGTCGAATCGCATGGAAGGCCGCCTTGAATGCTTGATGAACGCCTGGATTGTCTGAATTGATCCATGCACGCCCCGATGTCAACGGGGACGCGCCGGTTGCGCGTTGTACGGCCGGAAGTCCCGAGAGCAGGACAGAATACCCCGGGACGCCCTCCGGAACACCCCGGCAGGTCCTTTACTCCCGTCATGTTTCTTGATTATGGGTTTGATTCGGTTTCTTACAGAGCACCACGGGGAACATCTTGTCGCAGTCCAGCATGATCCGCCCCGCCGGACGGCCCTCGCTCCGCCCGGGCCTCACGCAGACCCTGACGGCGTTGATCGTTTTACTCTGCGTGACGGCGTATGCGTCCTCCGCCGCCCTGGCGGCCTCCCCTTTCCAGCCGCGCTTCCAAAGCTTCGGCGTGGACGAGGGCCTCTCCCAATCCTCCGCCGTGTGCATGGCGCAGGACCGCGACGGCTTCCTCTGGATCGGCACCTACTCGGGCCTGAACCGCTTCGACGGCCGCTCCTTCTCCGTCTTCACCTCCGACGTCCTGCCCGACGCCAACATCCGCTCCCTGGCCGTGGACGCCAAGGGCGACCTCTGGGCCGGCACGCGCAGCGCGGGCCTGCTGCACCGCGACAGGACCACGGGCCGTTTCGGAGTCTTTTCCCACACCCCGGGCGATCCGGCGAGCATCCCCAGCAACGAGGTGCACGCCCTCCACGAGGACGCCTCCGGCATTCTGCGCGTCGGCACGGGGGGCGGCCTGGCCGAAATGGACCGGACCACGGGCCGTTTCCGGCGCATCGGGCAGGCCGAGGCTGCGTCCCCCAAGGACGCCGACATCGTGGCCATCGCCCAGGACGCCTCGGGGCAGGTCTGGGCCGCCTCGCGCAAGGCGCTGCTGCGCCTGGACAGCAAGCGCGGCGTCCTGGAGGCTCCCGAGTGGCCGGAACTGACAAGGCTGCTCTCCGAGGCCCAGATCAACGCGCTCCACCCCGACGGCGGGTCCATCCTCTGGATCGCCACCGACGGCGCGGGCCTTCTGCGCCTGGACACAGCCGGGCGCACCCTGGAACGCCACATCCCCTCCGTGGGGGTGTTCCGCATCCTGCGCGACCGTCGCGGCATGCTCTGGGCCGCCACCTCCGCAGGCGTGGGCAGGCTCGTGGAGCAGGACGGGGCCAGGTCCTTCGAATTCTTTCCCCACAACCCCTATGTGCCGGACACCATCAGCCAGAACGACGTGATCTCCATCCTGGAAGACGAATCGGGCGTGCTCTGGTTCGGCACCTACTCGGCGGGCGTGAGCAAGCTCATCACCGGGTCGCGCTGGTTCGCGGTCTACCGCCAGACGCCGGGCGAGCCCGGAGGCCTGCCCGGCAAGGAGGTGGGCGCGGTGCGCCTCGATCGCGAGGGCGGCCTCTGGATCGGCCTTCGCTACGAGGGCATGGTCCGCCTGGACGCCTCGCGGCGTCTGGACAAGGCCTGGCGCAACAACCCGGCCGACCCCACCAGCCTTGGAGACGACATGATCAACTGCATCATGGAAGACTCCCGGGGGCGAATCTGGGTGGGCACGGTGGAAAAGGGCATCAGTATCCTCGACCGCTCCACCAACACCTTCTCCCACCTGCGAAGCGACCGCGACAACCCGAACACACTCTCCCAGGACAAGATCTGGTGGCTCTTCGAGGACCGCTCCGGCATGGTCTGGGCCGGCACGAGCAAAGGCGGGCTCAACCGCATCGATCCCGACACCGGCAAGGTAACCCGCTACCAGAACGACCCCGCCAACCCCGACTCCATCAGCCACGACCGCGTGCGCCACATCATCCAGACGCGCGACGGCGCGCTCTGGATCGGCACCAACGGGGGCATCAACCGTTTCGACCCCGCCACAGGCGTCTTCCGCCACTGGCGCAACGACCCGCGCAACCCCAAAAGCCTCTCCAACGACCGCGTCACCCCCATCGTGGAGGCCCCCTCGGGCAAGCTCTGGGTGGGCACCGACGGCGGACTCAACCTCTTCGATCCAGCCACCGGCGAGTGCAGGCGCTGGTCCGAACGCGACGGACTCACCGACGACGGCATCCAGGGCCTGGCCCTGGACGCCCAGGGACGCGTCTGGATGAGCACCTTCAAGGGCATCTCCCGGCTCGACCCCGAGACCGGGGCCATCCGGAACTACTCCAGAGCCGACGGCCTGGCGGGCCTCGAATACTACATGAACGCCTTCCACAAAGGACCCGGGCCGCGCATGGTCTTCGGCGGCTTCTCGGGCGTCAACGAATTCGACCCCTCCCTAGTGGAACCCAACACCCACGCCCCCAGGACGGCCCTCTCGGGGCTCAAGGTGAACAACCACCCCCGCCCGCTGGATTTCCCCGCAACCGAGCCCGTCGTGACCCTCTCTCCAGGCGACCTGAGCGTCACCTTCGAGTTTGCCTCCCTGGACTTCGCCAACCCCCAGAAAAACCACTTCGCCTACCGCCTCGAAGGCTTCGACACCGACTGGGTGGAGGGCCAGGCGGCCAACCACGCCACCTACACCAACCTCGATCCAGGCCGCTACACCTTCCAGGCGCGCTCGGCCAACGACGAGGGGCTCTGGGGCCCCGTCCTTTCCGTGTCGCTGGTGGTCACGCCGCCGGTGTGGCGCACGGTCTGGTTCAAGACCCTCTGCCTGGCGGCGGCCGCAGCGGCGCTCTGGGGCCTCTACACGTGGCGGCTGGCCGCGCTCAAGGCCCGACGAGCAGAGCTCGAAGACACCGTCTCGCGCCAGGTCGCCTCGCTTCGCCACGAGATCGAGGAACGCGTGCGCGCCGAAAAGGACCTGCGCGACAGCCAGCAGAGCTTCCAGGCCATCTTCCAGTACAGCCCCGTGGCCGTGGCCATCTCCTCCCTGCGCGGCGGCCGCGTCATCCAGGTGAACCGGGCCTTCTGCGCCCTCACCGGCCACGACGCCCAGGAGGTCATGGGCGTCCCTGGCGTGGAGCTGGGCCTGTGGGCCAACCTGGCCGAACGCAAGGCCATCCTGGATGACCTGAATGCCCGACGCGTGGTGCTCAACCGCGAAATCGCCCTGCACCACCGCCAGGCCCCCGGCGCCCCCCTGCCCGCCCTGTGCTCCGCCGCGCTCATCGAGGTGTTCAACGAGCCCAGCGTTCTGTGGATCTTCGCCGACATCTCCGAACGCAAGCGCCTGGAGACCGAACTCATCGAAGCCAGGGAGCGCGCGGAGGCCTCCAACCAGGCCAAGAGCGACTTCCTGGCCAACGTCAGCCACGAGATCCGCTCGCCCCTCAACGCCATCCTTGGCCTTACGGACATTTCCCTGCACCAGGACCCGCCGCCCGACCTGCGCGTCAACCTCGAAAAGGTCACCACCGCCGGGCGCGTGCTCCAGGGCCTGATCAACGACCTGCTCGACCTCTCCAAGATCGAGGCGGGCAAGCTGGAACTGGTGCCGGCCCCCTTCCGGCTCTCCTCCGTGCTGGATTCCGTACGGGACATCTTCACGGACAAGGCCGCGGAAAAGCGTCTGCACTTCACCATCCAGAAAGACCCCGACATGCCGGGAACCCTGGTGGGAGACAGCCTGCGCCTGGAGCAGGTGCTCATCAATCTGGTGGGCAACGCCCTCAAGTTCACCGAGCAGGGGGGGGTGTCCTTGCATGTAAGCGCCGGGCGCGCCACACCCGACGCCGTGGAGGCCGTGTTCACCGTGCGCGACACCGGCATCGGCATGACCCCCGAGCAGGCCGCGCGCATCTTCAACCCCTTCGTGCAGGCCGACAGCTCCACCTCGCGCCGCTTCGGCGGCACGGGCCTTGGCCTCTCCATCGTGCGCCGCCTGGCCGACATGATGGGGGGCGACGTTGCCGTGGTCACCGAACCGGACCGGGGCAGCACCTTCACCTTCCGGGCCACCCTGGGCGTGGACCGCGACAGCGCACTGCACGACGCCCTGCCGCGCGGCGACCACTCCGCCCTGCGCGGCGTGAAGATCCTCGTGGTGGACGACAACGCCCTCAACCGCGAGCTCACCTCCGAACTCCTGCGCATGGCGGGCATGCTCCCGGCCGTTGCGGAAAACGGCAGCCAGGCCCTGGAACGGTTGGAGCGCGAGGCCTTCGCCGCCGTGCTCCTGGACGTGCAGATGCCCGTCATGGACGGCTACGAACTGGCCCGGGCCATCCGCCTGCGCCAGAACGGCGCGCGCCCGGTGCTGGTGGCCCTCACCGCCCACGCCATGGCCGGCGACCGCGAACGCTGCCTGGAAGCGGGCATGGACGGCTACCTCACCAAGCCCGTGCTCCCCGAGACCCTCTACGCCACCCTGGCGCGCTGCCTGGGCCGCGCCGGCCAGTCCGCCAACGCGCGCAGCCGCGAATAGGGCTTGGCATCGCCGCCCGGCGCAGGTAGCATCAGCGCCCCATGTCCCGACAGCCCACCATCCGGGAAATCCTCCAGAAGACCGAGGCCTACTTCGCCGAAAAGGCCGTGGACTCGCCCCGGCTCTCGGCCCAGCTCGTGCTGGCCAAGGGCCTGGGCATCGACCGCATGGCCCTCATCCTCGACCTGGACCGCCCCCTGGCCCCCCCCGAACTGGACGCCCTTCGCCCCCTGGTGGCCCGTCGCGGCCGGGGAGAACCCACGGCCTACATCCTTGGCGAGCGCGAATTCTTCAGCCTGACCTTCCAGGTGGGCCCCGGCGTGCTGGTGCCCAGGCCCGAAACCGAGCTGATCGTGGAGACGGCCCTGGGACTCTTCCCCAAAGACGCCCCCCTGCACGCGGCGGACCTGGGCTGCGGCTCGGGCTGCCTGGCCGTTTGCCTGGCCGTGCATCTGCCCCAGGCGCGCGTCACCGCCCTGGATTCGAGCCCCGAGGCCCTGGCCGCAGCCCGGGCCAACGCCCGCCGCCACGGCGTGGAAGACCGCACGGACTTCGTGGAAGCCGATTTCTCCGCGCTCCCAGAGGCGCCCGGCGGCTATCAGCTGCTGGTCTCCAATCCGCCCTACGTGAGCCAGGAGGAATACGCGGAACTCTCCCCCGAGGTGGCCCGCTTCGAGCCCCGCCAGGCCCTCACCCCCGGCCCCACCGGGCTGGAGGCCTACCCCGCCGTGCTCACCGCCGCCAGGGACCGCCTGGCCCCCGGGGGCGCGCTGCTGGTCGAAATCGGCTGGAAGCAGGGCCAGGCCGTCAAAGACCTCTTCGAGGCCCCGGAGCACGGCTTCACCCAGGTGCGCGTCCTCAAGGATCTCGCCGGGCTGGACCGCGCTGTCCTGGGCCGCAAGCCCGACTGACCGCAAGGAGCCCCCATGTTGGAGATCGTCGTCTTCCTTTGCGGCGCGGTGGTCATGGTCATCGAACTGGCCGCCACGCGCATCCTGGCGCCCTATCTGGGCACGTCCACGGTGGTCTGGACCAGCGTCATCGGCGTGATCCTGGCCGCCCTGTCCCTGGGCTACTGGTGGGGCGGGCGCATGGCCGACCGCAATCCCTCTCGCAAGGCCCTCTCGGGCGTGATCCTCGCGGCGGCGGCCAGCACGGCGGCCGTGGGGTTCGCCAACACCTTCGTGGTGGAGATGATCCGGGCCTCGGGCACGGGGCTGCACGCCTCGTCGCTGCTGGCGGTGGCCTGCCTCTTCGGCCCGGCGGCCACGCTGCTGGGCATGATCGCCCCCTTCGCCGCGCGCATCCGGCTCACGGACACGGCCACGGCCGGGCGCACCGTGGGAAGGCTCTACGCTCTCTCCACGGCCGGGTCCATCGTGGGGGTCTTCGCGGGAGGGTTCTTCCTCATTTCCTACTTCGGCAGTTCGGCCATCCTTTTCCTCATGGCCGCCGTGCTCGCCGGGGCCTCGGCCCTGTGCCACGCCGGACGCTGGCCCCTGAAGGCCGTGGCGGCCCTGGCCTGCGTGGGGCTCTACCTCTTCAGCGCATCCCAGACCGCCGCCCTGGCCGCCCAGGGCGTGGTGGACGTGGACACCCCCTACCAGCGCGCCCTGGTCTACCCCTCGCGCGACTACACCTCCGGCCGGACCATCGTGGCCCTGAGCACCGGCCCCGAGGGCGTGCAGGGGGGCGTCTACCCCGACGAGCCCGAGGCCCTGGCCCTCAACTACACGCGCTTCCTGCCCATCGCCTCGCACTTCGCGCCGGGCATGCGCCGCGTGCTGGTGCTGGGGGGCGGTGCCTACGCCTTCCCCAAGTACGTGCTGCGCCGCCACCCCGAGGCCCGGGTGGACGTGGTGGAGCTCGACCCCGGCATCACGGCCCTGGCCCGGGCGCACTTCTTCCTGCCCGAAGACCCGCGCCTCACCATCCTCCACGAGGACGCCCGGACCTTCCTCAACGCAAACGATCAGCGCTACGACGTGATCGTGGTGGACGTGTTCAACTCCGCAGCCTCCATCCCCTTCCACCTCGCCACCGTGGAGACCGTGCGCCGCCTGGCTCTGGCGCTGGCGGACGACGGGGTGCTCATCGTGAACACCATCGGCGCGCTCACGGGGCCGCGCGCGAGGCTTTACAAATCCTTCGCGGCCACATACTCCCAGGCCTTCCCGCAGGTCCACGCGCTGCGGACCTGGAGCGGCGGCGCGGAGGATGCCCCGCAGAACCTCCTGCTGGTCTGCTTCAAGACCGACGCCCCCAGGGTCTGGACCAGCGCCGACGGCGAGATGGCCGGACGCCTGGACCGCCGGATCCCGCCGCCGGAGCTCTCCGGCGCGCTGATCCTTACCGACGAATACGCACCCGTAGAACGTTATCTGACCGGATGGTGAACCCATGACCGACGAGAAGTCCTGTCCCTGCGGCTCCGGCCGCGACCTGGCCGAGTGCTGCGGCCCCATCGTATCGGGCGAGAAGGCCGCGCCCACCGCCGAGGCGCTCATGCGCTCGCGATACACGGCCTACGCCCTGGGCGACCTGACGCACCTGAAGCGCTCCCTGGACCCCAAATGGCACGCCACCTTCGACGAACAGGGCACCCGCGAGTGGTCCGAGAAGGCCGATTGGAAGAGCCTGACGGTGCTGGCCACCAAGGGCGGCCAGGAGGACGACGAAGAGGGCGAGGTGGAGTTCGTGGCCCGCTTCGTGATGGACGGCGAGGAGCAGGAGCTGCGCGAGCGCGCGCGCTTCCGCCGCCGCGAAGGCCGCTGGGGCTACGTGGACGGCAAGGTGAAGTCCAACCGGGAGCCCGTGAAGGCCTCCGGCCCCAAGGTGGGCCGCAACGACCCCTGCCCCTGCGGCAGCGGCAAGAAGCACAAGAAATGCTGCGGCTGAAGATATTTCGCGCCGACTCTCAATAATCGTTGACAGACTGAGCGAACGAGCATAGACCTACTCTTCTGACGCGGGGTGGAGCAGACCGGTAGCTCATCGGGCTCATAACCCGAAGATCGTGGGTTCAAATCCCACCCCCGCAACCAAGGAAATCAGGGCCTTACGGAGATCATCCGGAAGGCCCTTTTTCTTTCCCCAGCACTATCCCCAGCACGCACGGCAATATTGCCCATCATGGGGCATCCCGCCCATGCGCTAAGTCCCGCTCCGACCCCCTTCTCAACCACGGCCGTGGCGAGGTTTTCAAGGGGCATGTCATGTTCGAGGTTTGAACGCGGACTGCATCTCCACTTGCATCTTTTCCCTACCGGCCGCAGACGTGCAGGCCACTGGTTCAAACAGGTAATGCGAGCACAGATGCTCCAGCGAGGAGTATTGATTTGTCTGGGTGTAGCCGGAGCGACGCGCCTACCTGTCCTTGCTTACGAAGCGCTCGGTCATCCCCCTGCCCTTGTAGCCGGCGAAGTCCACGCGCACGAAGTCAGAGGTTTTCCCGCGCGGCAGACTGCGTAGGAAGTGCTCACCACGATCAGGGCCAGAGCCACCAGAAAGAATGTCAGGATGTCGTGGCATGGACTCCAGGGTATCAGGCCCGCAGGAGGAACGGAAGGAACACATGTGCCCCCCCTTGGTTCAGGTTGTTGCCAATCATTCCCGCGTAGGCCTTGGGGGTCATCAGGCTTTATAAACGGCTCAATTTGTTCAATTACACAGAGCAGGAGAAGAGGGCTAGGATGATTTTGACGGGCTTCTGCATACTGTTACGGTACACAGATTGACCATGCCTGAATCTGGAGCGGCTTACGAAAGTAGCCTGCTGGAAATATGGCCCATTCCATGTTGTTTTATGGAGCTGGGATTTTCGGATGAAGTTCTGAAAGTGTTCCCTGAACGTGGAGAACCTGGTTCACGGCAATGAAGTGTCCTAGTGAAGCCTGATCAATCTGGGAGATGTGACTTGCTCACGATTTCATTAAGCAGGTCAATCTTTTGATGCGATGAAAAGCTGTTGATGTAGGATCTGTATTCATTGTCCGAGACGCTCCCTGTCCTGCGCTCTCCGGTCGTGATGTGGTAAAACCACCAGCGAGATATATCCTTTAAACTGTCGCCAATCAGGTCTTCAATCGTTGTTGTGTCTCCATGTTTCTTAAAGTAAGAAATCTGCTCTGCCAATACTTTGAGCAATGAGGAGTAGAAGTTTTTGTGGCAGGCAATGTGTTTTTCGTAGTGCTCCGAATTGAATTTAAACCTCGTGCAGAGAATGGTTATGACGTCTTCTTCAAATGCAAAATGCTGCGAACAAAAATGTTCAAAGTATTGAATTTTGTCGTCCAAATAGGTAGCTACCCGCCCTTGTTTGATCCGTTGAAGCTTGATGTCGGTGAACCATTTATTAAGGAAGATAGCGGTGTCTTTGTGTTGGCAGTTCAGTGCGCTTACTACGCAATCATACTCCGGTTTCCATTCGATGAGCTTGAACAGTTCTTCCGTTGGATCGGGCATTTGATAGACCGCCAAGGTTTGGGGTTGTCTTAATTGGTTCGTTCAAGACGCAGGTTGTGTCAATCCTTACCCAACTTGAGTGAATCACGGCCGAAGAACACAACATCATCCATCTTAATAAGCTGTATTGCTTTATTTTCCCCCTGGATAACCCTTGCGCAGGCGTTCACCCATTGGGTGAAGCCTCACGGCCCGACTGTTTTTCTCCATCATCCGCCAAATCACACCCTTTTCTCCCGGCGACTCATCCCGCAAGCAAGAGCGTTTACCCGGAGTGCGCGGCGCTTCTCTTCTCCCTGCACCAGGGAGCCGCAGTTGCCCAGGACGCGATCGTACACAGGTCGTCCTCCGGAAGGGACACTGTCAGAGGAGGTTAGGACTGGGAGCGGACAACGGCCTTGGCCGCTTTCAGTCTGATAATGAACCGTGCCCCCTCGCCGGGAGAGGACTCCACATCGAGCGTCCCGCCGTGGTTGTTGGCGATGATGTAGTAGGAAACCGACAAGCCAAGCCCGGTGCCCTCACCCACCCCTTTGGTAGTGAAAAATGGCTCGAAGATCCTCTTGCGGACATCCGGCGACATGCCGGGCCCGTTGTCCTCGATTTCTATCTTCACCCAGCCTTCCGAGGCTTCGGTCCGCAGGGATAATGCCGGGGAGGCCACTCCCGCCACGGCCTGGGCGGAATTTGTGAGGATGTTCATGAACACCTGCTGGATCTGCGTGGCCGAACCCAGGACCGGGGGAAGGCCTGAAGCGAATTCCTTATTGATGACGATCTTTCTGAAATCGTACTTCTTCTTCAGGTCATAGTCCGTGGCGCAGAGGTCCTGGGATTTGTCGAGCAGCGAATTGATCTCCACGGGCGCGAATTCGCTGCTCCTGGTGCGGCTGAATTCGAGCATGCTGGCCACTATGCGCGCGGCCCTCACGCCAGCTTCGCGCATGGTTTCGAGTGAAGTCAGGATTTCACGCCTTTCCATGAAGTGTTTGATGCTCTCGAACGTGCACCCCGCCTCTTCAGCGGCCTTGAGGTTCGCCGGTTCGGGAGATTTAAGCCTCCGGTTCATGACCTGGATGCTCTGGAGGATGCCGGAGAGCGGGTTGTTGATCTCGTGGGCCATGCCCGCTGCCAGGCCGCCCACGCTCATCATCTTTTCGGTCTGGACCATGAGTTCCTGCATCCGCTTGCGGTCCGTGATGTCCCTGAAAAAACAGATCACGAAGGTTTCGCTGTAAAGATCCATGACCGACAGTGAGACTTCGGCGGTGAACTCCGTGCCGTCAGGCCGTTGATGCACCCACTCGAACGTTTGCGGCCGGCCTTCAAGCGCCTCTTGCATCCTCCTGGTGGCCAAGGCCACGGACTCTTCGCCACCCGCCTGGAAGGCTGGGGAGAGTTCGCCTGGGTTGCGGCCGGTCAATTGGTCCTTCCCGCAGTTCATTAAGGTAAGTGCTTTGGGATTGCAGTCTACGATGAGGCCGTTCTTCACGAGGAAGATGCCGTCCGGAGAGGCTTCGAAGAGCACTCGGTGCTTTTCCTCGTTGTGCTTGCGCTCCGTAATGTCCACGATGATGCCGATGAGCCCCCCGGTCTGGCCTTCGGAAAGACGGAAACCTGTGACCGAATAGAGCGTCTGGTGCAACTTCCCGTCGGCAAAGGGGATGGGCATTTCCTTGTGCACGCGCCCGACGCTCTCTATGACGGCCAAGTCCTCGGCCTGGTAGGCGTTGCGGTCGGCCATGGGCAGGTACTCGAGGTCCAGCACCCGTTTGCCGATAAGGTCCTCCCGCCTGACTCCGAAACAGTCCTCGTAGGCCTTGTTGAAGCCCACGAAACGCGAATCCGGCCCTTTGTAGAACACCGCGTAGGGTATGGTATCCATGAGGGCCTGCTGGAAGGCCAGCTGGTCGGCCAGGCGCAGCTCCAGGTTCTTTCTCTCGGTGATGTCGCGGCCAACGCCTATTATCTCCACGATGGCCCCGCTGGCATCGACCACGGCCGAATCGTTCCAGGCGAACCAGCGCCAGCCGTTCGCCGTCATGGCCCGCTGTTCCATGTAGGCCGTGTGGGGCGGCACATACAGGGCCTCCATGGCGTCCCGCGTGGCCTCCTTGTCGTCCTCATGCACCAGGGGCATAAATGTGGTGTTCAAGAGTTCCTCTTCCGATTTGCCGAAGGTCTGGCAATAGGAGGGACTCACGTAGAGGAAGCGGCCCGAGGTGTCCACTTTGACCACCAGATCCGTCTGATGCTCCACCAGGAGCCGGTATTTCTTTTCGCTGCTGGCCAGGGCCAGTCCGGCAAGCTTGGACTGGCTGATGTCCATGAGATAACCGCTCCAGCTCAAGCTTTGGGCGGAAGAGCCGCTGGGTATGGACGCGGCACGCACCCATTTTTGTTCACCGCTTTGTAATTCTACCCGGAAGTCGTACAGGAAGGGTCCAAGCCTCCTGAGGGCATCATAGTTGGCCTGCATGAAGCCTTCGCGATCATCGGGATGGACAAGGGAGAGAAGGATTCCTGGATCCCTCTTCAGTTCTTCGGCGGATATTCCAAGCAGCTCGCGGACCTTCTCGCTCACGAAGCCGAACCGGAATTCCAGCGGGTCCGTGTTGGCGGGTGCGACCTCATAGAGAACCACTGGAACAGTTGCCGTTATTGTACGCAGGCGTTCCAGAACGTCCTGCATCCTTTTCTGCGCGTTTTTTTCCTCGGTGATGTCGCTGATGACCACGCAGTACTGGAGAACCGCGCCTGAAGCGCTCAGGGAGATGGGGAATCCAAGAAAATGCCAGATGCGTTCGCATTCGGGCAGCGATACGGTAAGTTCTTCATTTATTCGCGTAAGCGCGCTGTATTCCTGTTCCAATAGTTGTTGCATCAAGGTGCTCGCCTCGGGAGGCAGCATGGAGACAAGCAAGCATTCTGGACAGGATTCGCTGCCGGACGTTTTCAGCAGAGACTGGAAAGCCGCGCTGCAGGCCAGCAGACGTCCCTTGGAGTCGCTTACGCAAATGGCCAGGGGCGCGTTGTCTAAAATGCCGCGCAATTGGCTGGCTAGGCTGGTGGTGGTCCTTCCGTAGTATCTGCTGAGCCAGAAGACAGCGAAAATGGCCGCCATGGTCAGGCATGCGATAAGCACCAGGAGCCTGGCCATGATCGCGGCCATCACCGCCCGGGACTCGGACAGGCCAACGCCCACGCGCACCACGCCCAGTACTTGGTTGTCGAACCCGCCACGGTAAGGAACGATGACTTCCTTCACCAGGTCCTTTCCCCAATGTCGCTGAGTCAGCACGGGACGGCCGGATTCCAGGCTTTGCTTGGCCTGGGCCAGGGCTTCTTCGTTAAGCCTGGAGTCGTTGCGTTCCGGGGAGCTGTGGGCCAGCACCTCCCCTGCTTTTGTTTCGATGGATATGTAGGCCAGCTGGGGAGCCCTGACCAGGATGTCTTGCGCCATCAGGCGGGCGTGGTGTTTCCCGGAGAAGCTCACCCGGCTGATGGACTCGCTGACGATGGCAGTGATGGTTTCGCACAGACGGTCCTCGTCGCGCTCCTGCTGTTGCTGCAAAAGAATAAATGTTGCTCCAGTGGCCAGGAGCATGAGCACCAGCAAAACGCCCCCAAAACTTATGGCGAACCTGCGCTCATAGCGTAAGGGGGCGTCTGCGGACGGCATATGGTTTCCCCCCTAAGGCTTAACCACGCGCAGAGTGTTTTTCCACAGGGGGACGACACTGGGCCAGGGCTTTGCAAATGATTCAGGCAATGGTCCCATCCAGCCGGGATACGCCGCGAGCGTCTCTTGCGTTATGGGAAATACCGGCACCAGGGCGTGCTGGGGCGGATTCTCGCCGCACAGCACGGCGTATGCCGCCCGCATGGTTTCGGCACCCAGGGGGCCGCAGAACTGGGCCGCGTCGATCACGGTTAGCCAGCCCGCCCGGATGTTGCCCACCGAGGCAGGGTCCCCATCCACCGTGGCCACCTGGATTTCCGTACGGCCCGCGTTACCAAGACCATTAACCACTTCCAGTCCGCCGCCATCGTTCACAGTAAAGACGACGTCGATGCTTCCTTGTTCCGGGAACTCCCGCAGAATGTCCCCGGCGACCTTTTTGCCTGCCACAGGTTCCACAGCGGAGTAGCTCTTCAAGAGCTTGTAGGATCTTTTTGACTGCGCCAGTGCGTCGAGAAAGCCATTCACCCTCTCAACGGTGGACGAAACGTGTGGGTATTCCACAAGAACCAGCTTGATCTCCGGCTTGTCCTTAAAGCGCGCAGCGATGTATTCCCCACCAAGAAAACCGGCCTGGTAGTTGTCCGACGTCCTGTAGGCTGCCAGCTTCCCCCGGCTTATGTACTGGTCGTAGGCAACAACGGGGATATTGGCGTTGTTGGCCGCGATCAGAGGATCGGCCAGGGCGGCGTTGTCCGTTGGCTGAACGATGATCATGTCCACCTTGGCAGTGATGAACTCCTTCATCTGGCGAACTTGGTTCTCGATGCCCTGCTCGCCGTCGCCTGCCACCTTGGCCTCAAGAACCACACCGGGTTTCCCGCTGGCTTTAGCGGCATCGTTTATGCGCTGGGCCTCCTGTTCCAGGCCTTCGCGCATGGCAACCTGCCCGGGAATGTTCATGGACCAGTACAACACGCCAACCCTGTACTGTTTGACTTGTGCGTGAGTGGCTTCGGCCAGCAAGACAAGGCCAAGGAAGATAATGAAATAGCACTTGTGCATAGCCGTCTCCCTGAAGTGGGTAGTCATGCCGGTTCAATCGAGTTCATTTAGGCCTAGCATAATGCATAACAAGCACATTTCATCAATGATGTCTAGGTCTCAACCTGTTTGCCCACTACCTCTGGGGCATCGCCCTTTTCCCGCACGTTGAAAGGCTTTTCGGCTCCATACGCAATTACCTCAAGGGCCTGGCCGTCGTCGAGCTTTTCAAGTAGGTCCTCTGCTTCTTCTTCGACGTTGGATTGCCCTGGATTGCCCTAGCAGCGTGTTGAAATACTCCGCCAAGTGACCGAGAATCTTCGTACAGCTGGAGGTGAAGCGATGGCTCTTGGACATCAGGGCGACCAGCAAGGGAAGATGTATCTGGCCTGGGATGAGATTCCCCGGTCACGGGGTCACGCCTTTTACGACGTCTCCAGCAGATTCTGCGCAAGTCCGGTTTCGACGCGTTTGCCGCGAAGCTGGCCCGGCCCTTCTATTCCGACAAGGGCCGCCCATCGATCCCTCCGGGTCGGTATTTCCGGATGCACCTCGTGGGGTATTTCGAAGGCATTGACAGCGAGCGCGGCATTGAGTGGCGCTGCTCAGATTCGCTTTCCCTGCGGGACTTTCTCCAGCTTTCGGCCAGCGAATCCGTGCCGATCATTCCTCGCTCAGTCGGACGCGGTCCCGCCTGCCGCTTGCGATCCACCAGGAGGTTTTCACCTGGGTGCTCAAGGTGCTTAGCAAGGAAGGCCTGGTCCTTGGCGGCCGGATCGGCGTGGACGCCTCGACCATGGAGGCCAACGCGGCGCTCAAGACCATCGTGCGGCGGGACACGGGCAAGAGTTATCGGAAGATGCTTCTGCGCATGGCCAAAGAAAGCGGCATCGAGTCCCCGACGGACGAGGACCTGGCTCGCATGGACCGCAAACGCACGGGCAAGACGCTTTCGAACAAGGACTGGCGGTCTCCGGTCGATCCCGAGGCGAAGATCACCAAGGTGAAGGATGGCCGGACACATCTGGCGTACAAGCCTGAACAGGCGGTGGACCTGGACACAGGCGCGGTCGTGGCGGTCGAGGTCCATGAAGCGGACAAGGGCGACACCGCGACTCTGCCAAAGACACTGGAAGCCGCCCAGGAGAGCCTGGGACGAGCCACTCCCACACCACCATGCCCGGACGACCCGGCGGAACTGATCGCGGACAAAGGGTATTTCTCGCGCGACGTCCTCAAAGCCCATGCGGGAGGACCGTGGAGGAGCAGAATCGCCGAACCCAAGCGCAACGTCCTGAACTCCTGGCGTGGCGACCACGAGGCCCGACGTGCCGTATACAACAACCGCGCCCGGATATCGTCCGGGGTTGGCAAGTCTCTGGGATGATTGCGAGCGGAACTCGTGGAGCGCAGCTTCGAGCACACTCTAGACCGCTCCGGCGGGATGCGCCGGGTTTGGCTCCGGGGCCGGGAGAACATCCAGAAACGCTACCTGCTCCAAGTGGCCGGGTTCAACCTCGGCCTTCTGATGCGGCTCAAGACCGACCACGGCACCCCAAGGGGCTGGGCTGACGCCTGGGTTGCGATCATCTGGCCCGAATCGAGCCTATCAGTAGCACTTTTCGCCATCATGCTTTTGGTCGAAGACGACTCGCAGCAGGTTCTCCCGGTCGCAGTGATGACCGGCGGTCATTAGTAAGAAACTGGAGTAGCCCCCGTTTAGACCGGACATCCTGTCCAACCGAAGAGGTAGGGCTAG
>NZ_JBZVFJ010000053.1:0-23882 GCF_058402725.1 Fundidesulfovibrio sp.
ATGGGCACGGCCCCCTTGAGCAGACCCTGATAGAAGGCGATGCCCAGGGGCGTGCGCGAACCGCCGGCCAGGAGCACGCCCACGGCGGCCACCAGCAGGAGCCCGCCCGCCTCCTCGCGCCCGCGCCGGGCCAGGAAGGAGCACAGGGCCAGCCCCGCCAGGACGGCCGAGGCCGCCACCCAGGGCAGGCGCAGGCCCCGGGGCTGGTGGTAGGCGTATTCGGTGTCCATGCCCGGGCGCAGGTCCAGGCGCAGGGCCGCGTCCACGGGCTGGCTGGTGGACTGGTGGAACGATTCGCGCATGGGCAGTTCGGTGTCCACCGTCACGTCGCCCTTGGCCGAGGCCGAGAGCCCCCAGCCGTGCCGGATGGCCCCCTTGCCCAGGTAGTCGGCCAGGAACGGGGCCATGAAATGGATGTTCATGCACAGGGCCAGGGCGAAGACCATCCCCGTGGAGGCCGCGAGCCGCCCCCGACCCGGACCCCGCACCAGGAAGTGCAGGCCCAGGAGCCCCAGCATGACGGCCGCGCCCACGCCCACGCTGGGGTGCAGGGAGGTGAGCCCCAGCAACAGCCCGCAGGAGAGCACCGGCACGGCGCGGATGCGCCCGGCCCGGGCCGCGTCGGCCAGGCTGAAGAAGGCCAGGAGCAGGAGCGGGATGAGGGCGTAGCCCGCCAGCATGGGCATGTGCCCGGCCACCACGCGGCTGAAGGCGTAGGGCGAGAGCCCGTAGAGCACGCCCGCGAGCGTGGCGTAGAACCAGCCCAGGCCCAGCCTGCGCGCCAGGGGCAGCATGGCCAGGCCCGCCCCCAGCACGAAGGCCAGGGGCAACAGCTTGGACATCCACTCGCCGCCGATGGCCGCCAGGGGCGTGATGAGCTGCCAGTAGACCAGCTCCAGCTTGAAGTAGTGGTAGCGCCCCGTCTCGAAGTAGGCGTCCCAGGTGGAGAAGTGGTTGTCCGCCATGGAGCGGTACTGCTCGGCGAAGCTGGGCACGCCCCAGTCCCAGGTGTGGCCCACGAGCCCCGGGCGGGAGAGCACCCCGGCGAAGGAGACCGCGCACAGGGCCGCCACGGCCAGGACGGCCAGCCACGGCTTCAGGCGCTCCGGCACGGCGCGGCCCGGTCGCGGAGCGCCGGGCGCGGCCGCCGACGGATTCAGGCGGCCGGGCACTGCGCTGCTCCCGGCCAAGGGTCGGGCTTGCGGTGCGGCGTCTGGGAGGAAGCCCTCGGCTGCCAAAGGGCCGCGCCCTTCGGAATCGCTTGCGGCTTCGCGGTCGTGCGCGTCACGACCTCGCCCTGAAGGACTCGTCGAACACCCGGTCCAGGATGGCGGTCCAGGAGTAGGACGCCATGTAGGCCAGGGCGTTCTCGCGCAGGGCGCGCCAGCGGTCCGGGTCTTCCAGGAGGGAGGCCACGGCGTCGGCAAGGGCCTGGGCCTCGTAGGGCACCACCAGTCCGGCTTCCAGGGCGGCCACGTCCTTGTGGATCTCGGGCACGGGGGTGATGACCACGGGCAGGCCGCAGGCCAGGTAGTCCTTGACGCGGCTGGGGTCGGCCCACTGGGAGAGGTTGTTGGCCGAGGGGCGGTAGAGGGCCAGGCTCACGTCGTAGCCCGGGAGCATGGCCAGCACCTCGGCGTGGGGCTTCGCCCCGTGCAGGACCACGCCCTCGCCCAGGGCCTGGAGCCGGGGCTCGAAGGGCTGGTAGACCACGCCGTCCTCCACGGCCTCGTGGGGCGTCTTGCCGATGACGTGGAGCGTCACGCCCGGGCAGCGCTCCCGGATGAGCGGGAAGGCCTCGATCACCAGGTCCACGCCCTTGGAGGGGGCCAGCGCGCCCAGGAGCACCAGTTCCGAGGGCTTGCGGCCGGACTTGTCGGGCAGCACCACCTGCTCCAGGTTCACGCCCACGGGCACGAGGATGTTCTTCGCGTCGGGCAGGCCCTGGGAGCGACGCACCTCCTGGATGCGGGGGGAGATGTTCCAGGCCGCGTCGCAGTGGCGCACGCAGAAGCGGTCCAGCCAGTGGTAGACGGCGTTGAGCCACTTGTTGGAAAAGCGCTCGGGCATCCAGTCGATGGTGTAGAAGATCACGAAGTCCGTGCGGCCAAGCCACTTGAGGAGCACGCCCACCACGGCGTTCAGGGGGTCGGCCCCCAGGTAGGTGTCGAAACGCCCGCCCAGGCGGAAGAAGTACCAGAGCGTGAAGAGCACGTCCTTCACGTAGGTGGCCAGGGCCGGGAGCGCCCAGCCGCCCTGGCGGACTTCGCGGCGCAACGCGCCTTCGCGGTATTCCTTGAGGCGCGAGCGGCGGTCCTGGCAGTAGTGGAAGGGATGGTAGATCACGCCCAGCTTCCCGGAGCGGGAGGCCAGGTAGTTCTCCACGGCCTCGCTGGGGCCCGAGAGGTCCGTGACGTGGCTGACGAGCACGATGGATTGAAAACGCATGAGCTTCACGCCCCTCCGAAGTCGCGCCGGGTGCGCAGGGAGTCCAGGTGGTCCAGGTACCAGCGGTAGGTGCTGGCGATGCCCTCTTCCAGGGGGATGGAGGGCTTCCAGCCCAGGGCCGTGAGGCGCGACGCGTCCAGGAGCTTGCGGGGCGTGCCGTCGGGCCGCGAGGCGTCGAAGACCAGTTCGCCGGTGAAGCCCACCACGCGGGCCACCATCTCGGCCAGTTGGCGGATGGTCACTTCCTGGCCGGCCCCCACGTTGATGAACTGCTCCTCGTCGTAGTGGTCCATGCAGTGGAGCACGGCGCGGGCCAGGTCGTCCACGTGGAGGAACTCGCGCAGGGCGTTGCCGGAGCCCCACACGGCCACGGAGGGAGCCCCCGCCAGCCTGGCCTCGTGGAAGCGGCGCAGGAGCGCCGGGAGCACGTGGGAGTTCTCCGGGTCGAAGTTGTCGCCGGGGCCGTAGAGGTTGGTGGGCATCAGGCTCACGGCGTTGAAGCCGTACTGGCGGCGGTAGGCCTGGCAGATCTTGATGCCGGCGATCTTGGCCACGGCGTACCACTGGTTGGTGGGCTCCAGTTCGCCGGTGAGCAGGTGCTCCTCGCGCATGGGCTGGGGCGCGAACTTGGGGTAGATGCAGGAGGAGCCCAGGAACACGAACTTCTCCACCCCCGCGCGCCAGGCGGCGTCGATGACGTTGCACTGGATGATGGAGTTGTTCCAGATGAATTCGGCCGGGAAGGCGTTGTTGGCGTGGATGCCGCCCACCTTGGCGGCGGCCAGGACCACGGCCTTGGGGCGGGCCTGGTTCATGAAGTCGCGCACGGCCGCCTGGTCGGTGAGGTCCAGCTCGGAGCGTGTGCGCACGATGACTTCGGCATTGCCCCGGGCCTCGATGGCGCGGACCACGGCCGAGCCCACCAGGCCCCTGTGCCCGGCCACGAAGATGGGTGAGTAGCTCACTTGGCGTCCATGGATTGGGATTTGGAAACGCGCGCCTCTTAGCACGCCCCGGCCCGGTTGGCTAGTGGGACTAGCCCGCGTCAGGTCTTGCTTCAGGCCTAGGACCCGTCCAGGAAGGCGGCCAGAGACAGGCTGAGGGTCGTCACACGCCCGGCCAGGGCGTCCATGGGGGCCGACTCCGCCAGCTCCTCGATGCGCCGCGCCCGGAGGGCCTCTTCGTCCAGCCCGGCGTTGAGCAGGCTCCCCTTGAGGCTGTGCGACCAGTGGGAGAGCGCAGCGCGGTCGCCGGTGGCGCAGGAGGCCGCCAGCCGGGCCAGCCCCTGGGCCACGGCCTTTCGCGAGGTGGCCACCAGATGCTCCACGCTCTCCTCGGGGAGCCCGAAGGCCACCCGGAAGCGCTCGCGCACGCGGCGCTCCACGGCGCCGTCCCGCACGCGGCGCTCCAGCGGACAGTCGCGCACGGGTTTCAACGCGAGGCCTCCGCCGCCTCCCGGAACGCGGCGTACCGCTCGCCGTAGGGGGGCCTGGAGAAGAAGGCCGAACCGGAGACCAGCACGTCCGCCCCCGCCTCCACCAGCTCCCGGCAGTTTTCCAGGCACACGCCGCCGTCCACCTGCACGAGCGTGGAGAGCCCGCGCGCGCGGATGCGCCGCTTGAGCTCGCGGATCTTGTCCATGCTGAAGGGGATGAAAGACTGTCCGCCGAAACCGGGGTTCACGCTCATCACGAGCACCATGTGCAGCTGCGGCAGGAGGTAGTCCACCATCTCCAGCGGCGTGGCCGGATTGAGCGCCACGGCGGGCCTGGCCCCCAACCGGGCGATCTCGGCCACCACGCGCTCCAGGTGCGCGGTGGCCTCGGCGTGCACGCAGACCAGATCCGCGCCCGCGTCGGTGAACTCGTGCAGGTAGCGCTCGGGGCGTTCGATCATCAGGTGCACGTCGAAGAAGAGCTTCGAGCGCCCGCGCAGGGCCTTGATCACCGGGGGGCCGAAGGTGATGTTGGGCACGAAGAGCCCGTCCATCACGTCCCAGTGGACCCACTCGAGCCCGGCCTTCTCCAGGGCGGCCAGTTCCTCGGCCAGGCGTCCGAAATCCGACGAGAGCAGCGAAGGGGAGAGGATCATTTGCCCTCCATGGCGAAGTCCACCTTGATCTTGAAGAGCCGCTCGGCGGGCAGGTTGAGCACCTCGATGCCCGTGTCGCGCTTGATGCCGGCCAGGGCCTCGCGCACGTGCTCCATGGAGGGGCCCACGTAGGTGAACCACACGTTGTAGGCGTGTTGTCGCAGATAGTTGTGGGTGACGTTGGGGAGCCTGTTCACCACGGCCACGAACTCCTCCACCCGGTCTTCGGGCACGCGGGCCGCGCAGAGCGTGGACTGCCAGCCCAGGCGGTCGGACTGGAAATTGGCCCCCATGCGCCTTATCACGCCCTTCTGCTTGAGCGCGCGCACCCGGGCCAGCACCTCGGCCTCGGTGAGGCCCACCTCGGCCCCCACGTCGGCGTAGGGCCGCTCCGAAATGGGAAAGCGCGACTGGATGACGTCGAGAATCTTGCGGTCGAATGCGTCCATGGGTGGCTGATAGCCCAGCTTGGCCCGCGACGCAAAGAGTTCCGCCGCGGGACGTTTCACCGCCCTTGACTTGTCCGGGGTACGCAACCATGAAATGAATGCGCCCCGGGGAGCACGCGCCAGATTCAGTGAGCCGGACATGACCAGGGAACAACTCGAACACCTCATCCGGGCGGCATGCCGTGCCGCCGGGACCCAAAGCGTCCATGTCTTCGGCAGCCAGGCCATCCTCGCCACGCACACGGATTTCTATACCATGTACGCAGGGGACGGCGCGGACTTCTCCCTCGCCGTACGCCGAGCCCAAACCCTGATGCGCTCCGCCGAGGCGGACATGCTCATCCCCGGCTCCGGCGCGAAAACCGACCTCATCGACGGCGCACTCGGGGAGCAATCGCCCTTCCACCACGCCTACGGCTACTATGCCCAGGGCATCGACCTGACCACGTGCACCCTGCCGTCCGGTTGGGAGACACGCCTCGTCGCAATCCACGTGGAGGAGCCCGACGGGCCTTTCACCGGCTACTGCTTGGACCTCCACGACATGGTGCTCTCGAAACTCCACGCCAACCGCCCGAAAGACCTTGAGTTCGCCCGCGACGCCTCGCGACTCGGCCTGCTCGACGCGCCTACGTTGCGGGAGCGGGCACGGCTCATGCCCCTCCCCACGGAAAGGACGGAACAGCTTCTCACCCTCATCGAGGAGGTGTCCGCGCCATGATGGATCGACACCGCCGTGGGGAGTTGCGCTCGCTGGCCCTGCACCAGGCCATCGCCGCAAAACTCCGACGGGAACCGGCACTTTGGGACTTGCCGCTGCGCAACATCGACCGCTGGACCGCACAGGACGCCTCGCTCGCGGGCGTCTACGCGCAATGGCTCCACATCCTGCGCTCCCAGGACCGGGAAACCATCCTGCGCATCATCGAAAGTCCCGCCGAGGAACACATACGGCTGCGCTCCTCCACGCCTTTCACCGGCATCCTGTCGGACGAGGAACGTCAGGAGATCCTCAGTCGGGACTAAGAGCCACCACGTGCACGAGGGTGCACATCCCCGGCCCCGGGAAACCGGCGGCGCAAGCAAGGCTCAGGCTCCGCGCGCCTGCAACAGGTCCGCGTAGGCCCCGGCCACCAGCGCCGACGGCGCGACGCCCAGGCGCTCCATGAGCGCGCGGGCCTCCGCCATGCCGGTTTCGGCGGACTCGCCCTCCTCCAGCACCACCTCCAGCTCCAGGAAGTCGCCCAGGCCCTCCACCCGGTCCAGGTGGATGCGCGTGCGGCCCGCCAGATAGAGCGTTCGCCGCTTGCGCACCCGCCCCGCCTCCCCCAACGCCAGGGCCAGGGTCCCGCGCAGCGAGCCGGGGCTGTCCGTGGGCGTGCGCGTGTAGAAGGACTCCTTGGGGCCGCCTTTGTCCTCGCGGCGGTAGAAGATCAGCTCGCCCCGGCCGTCCCCGAAGTCGCGCAGCTTGAGCCGCCCGGCGGGGCAGACGAAGAACGTGTCGTCCTGCCCGATCAGCTCGGGGCCACGGTCCGCGAGGGCCGCCGCCAGGGGTTCCAGGGCCGCCAGGCTCTCAATCCGGGCCTTGATCTCCACGTTGCGCGCCACGCCCGCCTAACCCTCCCCGCCTCCGCGCTTGGGCTCGTAGGTGCACAGGGGCTCGGGGGCCATGGGGTCGCCCTTCATGGTCCAGGCGCGGGCGCGGCAGCCGCCGCAGACCTTGTGGTACTCGCAGGGGCCGCATTTGCCCTGGTAGGCCTTCTGGTCGCGGAACTTCTGGAACCACTCGGTCTTGGCCCATATCTCCGGGAAAGGCGTCTTGAGCACGTTGCCGCAGTCCAGGTCCAGGTAGCCGCAGGGCTGCACCGTGCCGTCGTGGGAGATGAAGCAGAAGCCGATGCCGCCCAGGCAGCCGCGCGTCATGGCGTCGAGCCCGAAGGTGTCCGGGGTGACGCTCACGCCCTCCTCCCGGGCGCGCTGGCGCATGATCCGGTAGTAGTGCGGCGCGCAGGTGGCCTTGAGCTGCATGGAGGTGGTCTTGCGGAAGTCGTAGAACCACCCCAGCACCTTCTCATACTCCTGGGCCGAGATCACCTGGGCCGCGATCTCGGAGCCGCGCCCCGTGGGAACCAGCAGGAAGATGTGCCAGGCGCTGGCCCCCAGGCGCTCGCAGAGCTCGAAGATCTTCTTGAAGTTGTGCAGGTTGTTCTTGGTGACCGTGGAGTTGATCTGGAACTCGATCCCGGCGGCCTTCAGGTGCTCGATGCCCTGCAGCGCCCCCGCGAAGGCTCCCTGCTGGCCCCGGAACTCGTCGTGGGTGGCCGCGTCGGGGCCGTCGATGGAGATGGAGCAGCGCTGGATGCCCACCTCCTTCATGCGCCGGGCGTTCTCGGCCGTGATGAGCGTGCCGTTGGGCGCCATGACGCAGCGCAGCCCCTTGGCGTTGGCGTAGGCCACCAGGTCGTCCCAGTCGGGGCGCATGAGGGGCTCTCCGCCCGTGAAGATGACGATGGGGTCGCCCACCTCGGGGAAGGTGTCGATGAGCGCCTTGGCCTGGGCGTTGGTCAGCTCGCCCGGATAGGGCTCGAAGTGCGCCTCGGCCCGGCAGTGCTTGCAGGCCAGGTTGCAGCGCCGCGTGATCTCCCAGGCCACGAGGCGCACCGGCGGCGCGCCGTTGGGCAGCAGCTTGGGCTTGCCGCCCGCCGCTCCCCCTGGATGACCGGCCGGATGGCCCAGCCCCGCATGACCAGCCCCCGGCGAACCGGCCAGCTGGCCTCCCTGCCCCGGATGTCCCCCCCGCCAGTCCCCCGGGATGTCCCTTCGGATGCCCCTGCATGTGCCTACCCCTGCAGACGCGCCAGCACGTCTTCGGTGAAATACGTCAGGATCAAATCCGCCCCGGCCCGCTTGATGCCCGTGAGCGACTCCATCACCACCCGCTCCTCGTCGATCCAGCCCAGCTGCGCGGCGGCCTTGATCATGGAGTACTCGCCGCTCACCTGGTAGGCGGCCACGGGCAGGTCGAAGGCGTCGCGCACCTGGCGGATCACGTCCAGGTACGGCCCGGCGGGCTTCACCATCAGGAAGTCCGCGCCCTCGGCCACGTCGGCCGCGGCTTCCCGCAGCCCCTCGCGCCAGTTGCCCGGGTCCATCTGGTAGCTCTTGCGGTCGCCGGACTTGGGCGCGCTCTCCGCAGCCTCGCGGAACGGCCCGTAATACGCGGAAGCATACTTGACAGCATACGACATGACCGGAAGCTCCTCGAACCCCGCCCCGTCCAGCACCGAACGGATCGCCGCCACGCGCCCGTCCATCATGTCCGACGGGGCCACGATGTCCGCGCCCGCCTGGGCGTGCGACAGGGCCGTGCGCGCCAGCAACTCCAGCGTGGGGTCGTTGAGCACCCGGCCGTGGTCGTCCAGCAGCCCGCAGTGACCGTGCGAGGTGTACTCGCACAGGCACACGTCCGTCAGCACCACCAACTCCGGGAACCGCGCCTTGAGCGCGCGCACCGCCCGCTGCACCACGCCGTCCTCGGCGTAGCCCTGCGTGCCCGCCGGGTCCTTGCGCGCAGGGATGCCGAAGAGGATGCACGCCTTGAGCCCCAGGTCCACCGCGCGCGCCACGCGCTCCAGGAAGGCCTTCATGCCCAGCTGGTTCTGGCCCGGCATGGAGCCGATGGGCTTCACCATGTCCTCCGGGCCGGTTTCGGCCACGAAGTACGGCATGATCAGGTCGTCGCGCGTCACGCGCGTCTCGCGCACCAGGTCGCGCAGGGCGGCCGTGCGGCGCAGGCGGCGGCCACGGTGGAAATCGTAGTTGTAGGCGATGGATGGCATGTGGTCGCTCTCCTCTAGGATGATGGTCGACCGGAGGGTGTCGGGGAAGATGCCTCCGGCGGCCAGAGAGGGCGCTGCCCTCTCTGGACTCTCCCGCCAGGGCTCCGCCCTGGGCCCGCCGGGGGGATGATCCCCCCAGACCCCGCAAGCAGCTTCGCGGGCTTCACCGGCTACGCAGGACCGGGAACGGTAACACTGCCGTCGCCGGTGAAGCCCGCGAAGCAAAGTGGGATTCCAAAGGGCGTAGCCCTTTGGCCGCCGGAGGCATATTCTCCGACCACCCTGCCGCCCGCCCGCGCCGCAACGCTCGCCGTGCTACGACTTCGCGATCTCCGCGTCGGTGAGGTAGCAGGCGGGGTCCTGCGCCCAGACGTCTCCGTAGTAGGCTTCGGCGCGGGCGCGGAAGTTGCCGCCGCAGATGTTCAGGAAGCGGCAGGTGGCGCAGCGGCCGCCCACGTACTTCTTTTTGTCCTTCAGTTTGGCGAGCAGCTCGATGTTCGGGTCGTCCCAGATTTGCGAGAAGGGGCGTTCCAGGACGTTGCCGAAGGTGTGGATGCGCCAGAACTGGTCGGCGTGGACCTGTCCGTCCCAGGAGATGCAGCCGATGCCGCGTCCGGAGTTGTTGCCCTCGTTGTACTGGAGCAGTTCCATGACTTCTTCGGCGCGCTTGGGGTCTTCCTTGAGGAGGCGGTAGTAGATGTAGGGTCCGTCGGCGTGGTTGTCCACGGTGAGGACTTCCTTCTCGTGTCCGGCCTGGAAGAGGTCGCGGGTCTTGTCGAGGATGAGGTCGACCACCTGGCGGGTCTCGGCGTGGTCGAGGTCTTCCTTGATGAGTTCGGAACCTCGTCCGGAGTACACGAGGTGGTAGAAGCAGATGCGGGGCACTTCGAGGTCGCGGATAAGGTCGAAGAGGCCGGGGATTTCCTGCCAGTTGCGCTTGTTGATGGTGAAGCGCATGCCCACCTTGAGGCCTTCGGCCTTGCAGTTCTCGATGCCCTGGATGGTCTTCTTGAAGGAGCCGGGCACGGCGCGGAACTTGTCGTGGACTTCTTCGAGTCCGTCCACGGAGATGCCCACGTAGGAGAGGCCGACGTCCTTGAGTTCGCGGGCCTTTTCCTTGGTGATGAGCGTGCCGTTGGTGGAGATGACGGCGCGCATGCCGCGCCCCACGGCGTGGTGGGCCAGTTCCACGAGGTCCTTGCGCACGAGGGGTTCGCCGCCGGAGAAAAGCATGACGGGGGCGCCGTACTGGGCGAGGTCGTCGATCATGGTCTTGGCCTGGTCGGTGGAGATGGGGTCTCCGCCGTCCTCGCCCAAGGCCTTGGCGTAGCAGTGGACGCACTTGAGGTTGCAGCGCTGGGTCATGTTCCAGACCACCACGGGCTTCTTGTCCTTGGAGAACTGGAGCAGGTGGGAGGGCAGCTTGCCGGAATGGCGGCCGTAGCGCAGGGCGTCGGAGGCCTCCACGGTGCCGCAGTAGAGCTTGGAGATGCCGATCATGGTGATGTCCTTTCGAGCTTGGGGTGGGGCGGTGCTAGCAGATTTCGCCCCGGTGCGCAAAGGACCTGGATCACATTTCGGAGGGCGGAGGCGACGGGTCAGGCGGAAGGCGCGAGGGAATCCACATGGCGTTCGAGGGTTTCGCCGCCCACGCTGAGCAGGCTGTGCATGACGGCGAGGGCGCTGACCGGGGCGTCCTTCCCGGGGATTTGCCGGGCGAGGTCGGCTGCGAAGCGGAGCCTTCTCCTTGCGCCGGCGAGGTAGGTTTCGCAAGCGGCGAGCAGAGCCCGCCGTGTTACGCGGCGCCCTATGTTCTTCTGGAGCACGCAGGAGACGAGCATGTGGTGCAGCATGTCCACATCGATCAACATGCTGTAGACCCTTGCGCCCTCCCTGAACGGCTCGAAGTGGACGCACCCTGAAAATGCGATGGCGATGCTGAAGGCGATAAAACCGATACGCTGCGCCGTATCGGCCTGCTCGGAACTGCGCGACGTATGAAAAGCTTTAAATGAAATACGATCGATCGATCGCAATGGTGCAAGAGCCCCCACGAGGGGCCAGAGCGCTGCAACCAACTTGCATTCGCGACATCCCGAATGAAGCCCGCAGCAGACACCAGCAGGCGCTGGAGTGTGCCCCTCGCACGGACCGCAATACTGTATTACATCATCTACAATATAAAAGACGCTTTCTTCCTTTCCACACGCTTCAATGCTGAACCTTGATTCCCACACTTCCTACTCCGCATTCACACCTTCAGAACAACTTACTACAATATACTTGCCAGGAACTGGCCTCAGGATGTAAACAAAAACGGACAATACGTCCAATACAGACAGGGCATGAGAATTATGCTGTAATCGAATGCTTTCTCCTTTGACCTCAACATCCTTCCCCACTTGCTCATACTACTGAAAGAAAGGCATGTTTCCCGCGCCGCCAGGACAATCGGCATCAGCCAGCCCGCCATGAGCCGCCTGCTGGACAAGGCGCGGCGTTCCTTCGAGGACAACTTGCTGGAACGCAACTCCGCAGGGCGTTCCAGCGGCTACGTTCTTACGCCACTGGGCAGACATCTCCTGCAAACGCTGGAAAAACAACTCTCGGAGCTTGCGGCCATCACCAAATACAAAACGTTTGACCCATTAAGCAGCGACCGCACGTTCTGCATCGCATCCTCCGAAATCGAGTCCCAGCTGTTCATCCCTGTTTTCGCGGGGCGGCTTTGCGACGCATCCAGCAGAGTGCGCGTCGTCATCACCCAGGCGGACGCCAACACGCTCGACCTGCTCGACAAGAACGAGCTCGACGCAGCCTTCTGGCTCAACCAGACGCCCGCCAAATACTCCCGGGCGCACCTGCTGCAGGACAGGCTGGTCTGCCTGGTGGGGCCGGACCATCCCCACGGGCGCACCACCTTCACGCTCCACGAATACGCGGCCTGCCAGCACGTGCGCACCTACCACCCGGCCGACGGGCTGAACCTCGTGGAGCATTCCCTGCTGCCCCACGGACTGCAGCGCCAGGTGCTGGCCTATTCGCCGCACCTCATCGCCTCGGCCCAGATCGCCGCCAGCACCGGCATGGTGGCCACCGTTCCTTCGCTCATCGCCCAGACCCTGGCCAAAGCCACGGGTACGCGCGTGGTGGCCGCGCCCCAGGAGATTCCCCTCCTGGACCTCCACCTCATCTGGAATCCCAGCATGGACCAGGACCCGGGCCTGGCCTGGCTGGTGGACGGGATGCGCGCCAGCGCGCGCCGCCTGGTCCTGGCGGCCGCAGAAGACGTCCGCAACAATCCTTCCCTGGGTTGAGGCGCTCCAGCCGCCGCCCCCCCCCGCAACGACCTTCCCGGCAGGCTCCTCACGCGTGGCGCATGGGCTGTGGACCCGGCCCGTGCCCGGGTCACGCCAGGCACGCGGCAGGCTGGCCCACCGAAGGGGCGTCTCCGGGTTGTGCGCCGGAACGATTGCGCCGCAGTTCTCCCCTGACTCCTGCGCGCAGGGTGGACCCGTCGCGCGTCAAGAAACTCCCGTCAGGCAGAACCTGACGGCGCGGGGAATGCTCCCGGAGTCCCGGTCCAGGAAGGCGCGCTCAACGGGAAGCGCCCGCCGGGAGGGGTCCGGGCGGGCGCTCTGGGGCTAGTTGACCAGGTTGGAACTCTGCAGCGGCTGCTTGGGCGGCGGCGGCGGCGTGTGCTCCACCGGCACGGAAACCGGGGCCAGCGTGGCGCCCGACACCTGGAACTGCATGCCGCCGTTCCACTTCTTGATGGGGCCGCCCGTGTCGTGGGCCAGGGCGGTCATGATGGACCACAGCGGGTCCTGGGGCAGGCGCGACTCGCGCTTGAAGAAAATGTAGTCCGCGCTGCGGCCCGGGTCCATGCGGCCGGACTGGGCCATGGACCAGATGCGCTGCCCGGAATTCACGTCGAGGATTTCGAAGGAGAGCGACACCGCCGACTCCGCCCGCGTGCCGCCCGCGTAGATGTAGGCGATGCGCCCGGTGACCACGCAGTCGGCCCCCCTGTCGCGCGCCACCAGGATGGCCTGCTCGTTGGAGAGCATCTCCTGGGAGGGCTCGTAGAACAGGGCGGGGAACACCTTTTCCTCCAGCCAGGTGTTGCTGAACACCTCCGTGAGCTGCTTGGAGAGATGCCGGGCGTTCACCACGTCCTGCTGCACGGTGAAGGGCAGCACCACGGCCTTGAAGGGGCGCGTGGGCGCGTTCATGGGTTGGACGAAGATGCTGGGATTGTTGCGCTTAACGTGCACGTCCACGTAGAGCACGGACTGTTCCGCCATCTTCGGCTCGTAGGCGCATGCCGAAAGGGTGACGGCCAGCGCCAGAACCATGGCGATTCGTTTCATCGTAAGCCTCGCGGAGGGTTTTACCAGGACGCCAAGCAAGAACCGGACCCGGATCATTGCGGCCTGGACGTGGGCGACGGCGCGGTGGACACGGTGTCCATGAGCTGCGTCTTGGAGTGGATCAGGCTCTCGCGCAACTCAAGCCGCTTCTTGAGCGGCAACAGCCTGAACTCGGGCTTGGCCGTGAGCTGGTCCAACTGGTCCATCTCCTCGCGGATGCCGCGCACGCGCTCCTGGAAGGCAGACTCCTCGGGCCACACGCGCGCCGCGATCTCGGCCAGTTCGCGCATTTCGCGCGACAGGTCCAGGAAGGCCGCCGGGGCCGTCTCGCGCGCCTGCCTGCGCAAGGTGACCAGGCTTTTGAACCGCTCGACGATCCAGGAAAACATGCCGCCCTCCTACCTGCGCGTGATGAGCACGTGCAGAAACGCAAAGGAGGCCATGAAATAGAGCGACCACTTCACCAGCACCGCGGCCAGCACCTGCGGATAGCCCGCCTGATGCAGCTTCTTGAGCCCGATGGCCTGCAAGGTCATGTGCCAGATCAACACCACGGGAATAAGATAGGAATACGGAACCGGCAAGAGCGAGAGCAGCCAGGGCGCCCCGGCATAGCACAGCGTGCGGAAGGTCTCCGCGAAGGGCCGCGTGGCGGAGCGAAGAAGCCCCAGCAGCAGGTGCGCGAGCCCCGCGTCCAGGTAGACGAACCCCGCCAGCACGATGGGCGCGAGCCCCAGCATGGCCAAGCCGCCCACCGGCCCCCTGCCAAGGCCCTGGAAGCCGTCCGTGCGGCCCAGTTCCGAAAGGTTGGGGCCAAGCCCGAAAGTGTTCCATACCACGCCCGCCAGCACCGCCACAAGGCACGTGACCAGGGCGAACACCAGGGGGCGCAGCACGCCCTCCATGGGGGGCAGCTGGTCGAAGAAATCGCCCGGCCGCACGAGGATGGCCTTGGCCGTGTTCAGGTAGGCCGGGACCACGCCGTGGTGCTCCAGGGTTTCCCAGGGGGCCGGTCCGTCGTGGCGCGGCGGGGGATGCCCGTGCCCCGGAGCCTCGGCCTGCTCGGGGCCGCCCGACTGGCGGGGCCGGGTCGCGCCGCCCATGGCCTGGAGCCTGGCCCAGATGTCGCGCACGGAGTCCTCCCCGGCCACGGCCTCGGAGGGCTGCACGTCCTGGGGCTGCTCATCCGGGAGCTGCGCTTCGTGGTCGTCCGTCCGCGCCTGAGTCTGGGCCTGAGTCTGGGCCTGGGGCCGCTCCACGCGGACCTGGGCGCGGCGCGGCGCAGGCTCCCCGGGTTCGTCGCCGGAATCGCCCAACGGCACGAAGCGCCCCTGGGCGGGCTCGTTGCCGCGGATGTCCCAGGGGTCGGCCTGGGGCCGGGCGTCCTGGCCGGGATGGCCCGGAGGGGCGTGGAACTCTCCGGCGTCGCCGGGCGGAGGGCTCCAGATGCGCGTGCTGTTCGGAGCCTGGGCCGGCGGCGCGACAGGCTCGAACGTCTGGCGGCGCGTCTGGCCGGGCGCGCGCCCTGCGGAGGCCACCGGTCTGGCCTGGGCGTACGGGTCTTCGGGCGGAGCCGGTGCGGGCTCGGCCGGAGCGCGCCAGGGTTCCGGATCGGGCTCAGGCTCCCGGGACGGGACGAAAGGGGGCCTGGCGAAGGCGTCGTCCTCGGGGGGCGGGGGCGGCGCGGCACGCCTGCGCACCGGCGCTTCGTAGGCGTCGGGTTCGGGAGCCGGTTCCGGATCCGGAAGCCAGCGCGCCTGGGGCCTGGGCTGGACGGGAGTCTCGGGGACGGCGCCGTAGAGCTTCTGGCTGGGCTCGAAGGCGGGAGCGGCCGGGGTCGCCTGACCTGGGTTCCAGTCCGTGCGCGGCCTGGAGGGGCGCGGCGGATACACCGGCTCCTCGGGAGCGGGCTCCTCGGCGGGCAGGCTGTCGCGCCCCCGGAAGCGGAAGCGGAACTGGCACTTGGGGCAGGTGGCGATAGCGGAGCGAGCCGGAACCTTGTCGGCTGGGATATCCCGGCTGTAGCCGCATTGAGGGCAGACGATGCGCATCGGAGACCTTTCTAGGCCTTAAGGCCTGCTGAGGGCTTTAGCCCTCTTGGCCGCGCAACGCAACGTCAAAGGGGCGCAAAGGACACCCGCGCAGGCCACTGCCCCGCCGCCGGGCCTTCCCGGAGCGCGGCGAAGAAGGCTTCGGGCAGGGCCGGATACTCCCGGTTGAGCCGGTGCAGCGCGCCCCGGCCCCCGGCGCGGTCGAAAAGGGCGTGCTTGGCCGCCAGCAGGGTCTCGTCCTTGAGAAGCCCCGAGAGATGCCGGATGGCCGCTCCCGGCGTCAGACCCGTGGGTCCGTCCAGGCCCTCCAGGCGCTCGTGCACGGGGCGCACGTAGCGCACGCCGGGAGCGTTGCGGAACAGGCGCACCTGGAGATCGGGCCAGAGCCCCCAGCCCACGCGCACGCCCTGCGGGCAGAGGGTGCGCCGCTCGAAGGCGAAGGAGGTGCAGGCCTCTTGCGCCGTGAGAGCGGGCAGAAGCGCCGCCAGCTCAGGGGTCAGGCGCTCGTCGGCGTCCAGGGAGAGCGTCCAGCCGTGTCCGCAGGCGGCCAGCAGACGGTTTCGCTGGGCCGCGAAGTCGTCCCGGAGGGGATGGGCCAGATGCCGGGCTGGCACGGGACAGGCGGGAGGGCTGCCGGGAGGCTCGTGGGCGTCCCAGAGGAACACGGCCCGGTCCGCGCAGGCCGGGAGCGCCGCGAAGAAGTCCTCCAGGTCCGGTTCGTCCGGGTGCAGGATGGACGCCACGGTGAGCGGCTCGGGCGTGCGAGCGCCCTGCAGGTCCAGGGGTTCGAAGGCCGCATGGAGGCGCTGTACGGTGCGCAGGCGCTCGCGGGCCGCCTCGTCGGCGATTTCGGGATTCAGGGCCAGGAAGGCGCCGGGCCGCGTGAGCCCGCACGTCAGGAGCATCCAGGCCAGGGCCACGGGGGAGGCGTCGGCCAGGAGCGGCAGCCCGGCCCCGTGGGCCAGGGCCTGGTCCGGGTCGGCCTCCAGCACGACGAGTTGCGCCCCATCGGGCAGCGCCCGGGCCAGGTCACGGGCGAACGCCCCGCCGCCCACGCCCAGGAGCGCGCAGCAGCTTGCCCCGCGCGCCCGGCGCAGCACGGGCTCCAGGGCCTGGGGACCGGCCGGGACCGTGGCGTAGCCGCCGCTCCCCGCCCCCAGGCGGTAGGAGAGCACGGCCCGGGTGTAGGCCTCGAAGGCCTGGTTCACGTCCCCTCCAGGAGTTCCAGGTAGATGGCCCCCAGCTGGCGGCCGATCTCCTGGGCGCGGCAGAGCCGCCGGGCCTTCTCGCGCCCGGCCAGACCCATGGCGCGCGCCTGCTCCGGGTTGCGCCAGAGCCAGGCCTGCGCCTGGGCGTAGTCCTCGGCGGTTGCGGCCACCAGCCCGGTGACGCCGTGGTCCACCAGCTCCAGCTGGGCGTTGTCGCGCAGGCCTTCGGCGGGGTGCGTCACCACGGGCAGGCCCGAGGCCATGGCCTCGGCGATGGACAGCCCGAAGGATTCCCCCGTGTCGTTGGCGTGGGCCAGCTGGGTGGCCCGGCCCAGGAAGGCCGCGATCTCGGCGTCGTCCAGCACGGGGGGGCAGAGCTCCACGTTGTCCCCCAGGCCCTGCTCGCGCAGGAAGTCGGCGAAGCCGGGCACGGCCCCCACCACCAGGAAGCGGAAGTCCGGCACGATGCCCTTGAGCGCCGTGAGCGCCGGGCAGATCAGGCCCGACCACTTGCCCGGGTCGGGTCGGGCGAGCCTTGCGGCCACGGGGCGCGAGAAGTCGCGCTCCGGGGCCAGGGCTTCCAGGCGGTCGGTGTCCACGGGGTAGTGCAGCACGCGCAGGCGCGCCGGGTCGGCCTGGCCCGGGTGATGGGCCAGGACGCGCTCCATGCAGAAGCGGGAGATGTGCAGGTGCAGGTGGATGGCCTGGGCCAGCGGCGTGGGGTCGAAGCGGCCGAAGACGTTGGTCTCCACCACGGCGCGGGGGCCGAAGCGCTTCACGGCGGAGAGGGGGCCGGGCTCGGGCCAGCCGGCGCGATGCAGGTGCACCACGTGGGGCCTCAGGCGCTCCAGGACGGTCAGCAGGTCGCCCCCGGCGAACACCGGGACCCCGGCGGCCCTGAAGAGCGCCCGGCGCGGCCCGTCCAGGGGGCTGTACGCGAAAGGCTCGAAGCGTTCCCGGTCCAGGTGGGAGGCCATGAGCTGCATGGCCTTCTCGGTGCCTCCCAGGCCCAGGGAGTTGGCCACGTGCAGCACGCGGTAGCGCGGTTCCATGGAACCGTTATGGACCGGAAAGGGGCCTTGCGTCCACTGTCCTTTCAGGCGTGCTCGTGGGGGATGGAGCCCAGGGGATGCACATGGCTGTGGATGTGTGAGGCCTCGCGGGCCGGGTGGAGGTGACCGTGGTCCAGCAGGACGTGGCGGCGCGCCACCCGGGCCAGGAAGTCCCACTCGTGGGAGACCACCAGAAGGGCGAGGTCCAGGTCTTCGAGCACCCTGGCCACGCGGTCCTTGCTCTCGGGGTCGAGCCCGGTGGTGGGCTCGTCCAGGAGCAGGGCCTTGGGGCGCATGGCCAGCACCCCGGCCAGGGAGACAAGCCGCTTCTCGCCCCCCGAGAGGCAGTGGGTCAGGCGCTCCTCGAACCCGGCCAGGCCCACCAGTTCCAGGCAGGAGGCGGCCAGGTCCCGGGCCTCGGCGGGCTTCACGCCCAGGTTGAGCGGTCCGAAGGCCACGTCCTCGAGCACCGTGGGGCAGAAGAGCTGGTCGTCGGGGTTCTGGAACAGATAGCCCAGGCTGCGCCGGGCCTGGAGCAGCCCCCCCGCCGCGTGCAGGGGCGCGCCCTCCACGAGCACCTCCCCCTGCTCCGGGCGCACGAGGCCCATGATCACCTTGAGCATCGTGGTCTTGCCGCTGCCGGTGTGGCCCGCCAGGCCCAGGCGCTCGCCCGGGGCCAGGGCGAGGTCCAGCCCCGAGAGCACCGGGCGGCCCGGATAGCCGCAGTGCACGCCGCGCAGTTCCAGAAGGTTCATGCGTACTCCAGGAAGGCCACCCCGGCGGTTCCCGCCAGGCAGGCCAGGCACAGGGCCAGGTCGGCGGCCCCGAGGGGTTTGGGGGCCAGCCCCCGGAAGCGTCCGTCGAAGCCCCGGCAGAGCATGGCCTGATGCACGGATCGGGCGCGGTCCAGGGCGCGCATGAGCAGCAGGGCCAGCATGAGGGCGTAGATCCTCCAGGCGCGCAGCGTGGCCGACGGGTCGAACCCGCGCAGCCTGGCGGCGGTGAAGAGTCGCTCCCACTCCAGGCGCATGAGCCCCAGGTAGCGGGTGCACAGCGCCACCACCAGGCAGAGCCTGTCCGGCACGCCCAGGCCCGAAAGGGCCTGGCCCAGCCGCTCGGGGGGCACGGGCGCGGCCAGCCCCCGGAAGAGAAGGAACACCGCGTTGCCCTTGAGGGCCATGTGCAGCCCGGACAGGAGCCCCTCGCGCGTGAAGGCCAGCGGCCCCGCATGGAAAAGGGCCTCGCCCGGCACGGAGAGCGGCGCGGTGGCCGCGACGCCCAGGAAGAAGAGGTTCACGAAGCACAGGCGGCGGACGAACGGGGCGAACCCGCGCGGCCCCAATGACAGGGAGGCCGCGCCCAGGGCCAGGCCCAGCCACGCGGCGGGCCAGCCCCTGCACACGGCCACGGCCACCGAGAGCGCCAGGCATCCGGCCAGCCGGACGCGGGCGTCGAACCCGGTCATGCGAGCAGTTCCGGACGCATGCGTTTGAGGAACCCCAGGATGAACAGGGTGATGGCCCCCTCCACGCCCATGAGCGCCAGGTGCGACCAGAAGAAGATCCCCGCGAACACGCTCAGGGCGTCGCCCGAGAGCACCAGGGCCAGGTAGAGGAGCGCGAGGCTCCCCAGGATGGAGAGCGCCCCGCAGCAGAAGGCCGCCAGGGCGAACACCGGCCCCGATCGCCTGAGCAGCGGACGCGCGGCCAGACCCGCCGCCACGGCGGGCAGGCCCATGACCACGGCGTTCACGCCAAGCACCGTGATGCCCCCGAACTGGAACATGAGCGCCTGGAGCGCCAGGCCCACCAGGATGGCCGGAAAGGCCGCCCAGCCCAGAAGCGCCCCCATGAGCCCCGAGAGCACCAGGTGGATGCTCGCCGGGCCGATGGGCAGGTGCACCAGGCTCGCCGCGAAAAAGGCCGCCGCCAGCACGCCCGCGCGCACGGCGTCCTCGCCGTCGAGTTTGCGCAGGCCCACGGCCGTGGCGGCCACGGCCAGCGCGGCCCCGCCCGCCAGCACCGGCGCGGAGAGCACTCCCTCGGAGATGTGCATGGTGGAAACCTTCGCCCCCCGGATCGTCCCGGAAGCATGGAGGATTCGGCGCGTGCGCCGTTTTATGCTACATTCCAGCCAGACGTGCCACTCGTCAAGCGCTTTTCCCGTTGACCGGAATGCAACCAGGTTGCATGTAGGCTCCATCATCCGACCCGGAGGTTCCCATGCGCATCCCGATCCGTCCAGCCGTGCTGGCTCTCGCCCTCGCGCTGTGCGCCGCCCCCGCCCTGGCCGCCCCGCTTTCCGTGGGGGTGAGCGTGGCGCCCCAGAAGTTCATCGTGGAGAAGATCGCCGGCCCCCTGGCCGAAGTCTTCGTGATGGTCAGCCCGGGGGCCGACGCCCACACCTTCGAGCCCAAGCCAGGCCAGATGGCCCAGGTGGCCAAGGCCCGGCTCTACGTGGCCCAGGGCGTGGAGTTCGAGGAGGTCTGGCTGCCCAGGCTCAGGAAGTCCAACCCCTCCCTCCAGGTGGCCCAGGCCAACCAGGGCGTGGACCTGCTCCCCCTGGAAGACGACCACGGCCACGGCGACAAGCACGGCCACGGCGGCAAGGACAAACACGCCCGCAAGGAGATCGAGACCGACCCCCACACCTGGACCTCCCCCGCCCTGGCCCAGGTGCAGGCCGCCAACGTGGCCCAGGCCCTGGAGCGCCTGGACCCCGCCAACGCCCAGACCTACCGCGCCAACCTGGAGGCCTTCCGCTCCCTCTGCCGCGACCTGGACGCCAAACTCCGCGCAGAACTGGCCCAGGCGCCCCCCGGCTCGGAATTCCTTGTTTTCCACCCCGCCTGGGCGTATTTCGCCAGGGACTACGGCCTGCGCGAGGTGGCCATCGAGTCCGGCGGCAAGGAGCCCTCGGCGCGCAAGCTCAAGGAACTCATCGAGCGCGCCCGCGAGCACAAGGCCCGCGCCGTGTTCGTGCAGCCCCAGTTCTCGGCCAGGACCGCCCAGGCCGTCGCCGACGCCCTCGGCGCGAAGCTGGTCACCGCCGACGACCTGGCTCCCGACTGGGACCAGAACCTCCTGCGCGTGGCCAAGGCGCTCAGCGAAGCTTTGCAATGACCGGAGACCGATGAACGGCTACGCCCTGGAACTCGACGCCGTAAGCTACGCCTACGGCGAAACCCTCGCCCTGAGGGACGCCACCCTGCGCGTCCCCCGGGGCGAATACCTCGCCGTGCTGGGCCCCAACGGCGGCGGCAAGACCACCCTCCTGCGCCTGATCCTGGGCCTGGCCCGGCCCAGCTCAGGGACCGTGCGCGTGCTGGGCATGCCCCCCTCGGAGGCCTCCCGCCGCGTGGGCTACATGCCCCAGACCACCGCCAGCGGACGCGCCTTCCCCGTGAGCGTCCTGGAGACGGCCCTCATGGGCCGCCTGGGCCCCCGAAGCCTCTGGCCCTTCTGGAGCCGCAAGGACCGCGCCGCCGCCATGAGCTGCCTGGAGCGCGCCGGCGTGGCCCACCTGGCCTCGCGGCCGCTCTCCGACCTCTCCGGCGGACAGCGCCAGCGCGTGTTCATCGCCCGCGCCCTGGCCTGCGAACCGGAGATGCTGCTCCTCGACGAGCCCACCGCCAGCGTGGACCCCTCCGGACGCGCCGCGCTCCAGGAGCTCCTGGGCGAGCTGGCCAAAAGCCTCACCGTGGTGCTGGTCAGCCACGACATCTCGGTGATCTCGCGCCACGTCACCTGCGTGGCCTGCGTGGACGGCTCCGTGCACTACCATCCCCGCCCGGAGCTGACACGCAGCATGTTCGAATCGGTCTACCGCTGCGGCCCCCACGGCTGCCCGGTGGAACTCCTGGCCCACGCCCACCCGCACGACAACTGCCCGACCTGCGCCGCAGGGATCGCGTCCTCTCCCGAGCCTTCCGGCGGCGGTCCGGCCGCTCCCAAGGGAGGCCGCCCGTGATCGAGGCCCTCTCCTTCGACTTCATGCAGCGCGCCGTCCTGGCCGGTCTTCTGGCGAGCATCGCCTGCGGCGTCATCGGCACGCTGGTGGTGGTGAACCGGGTGGTCTTCGTGGCCGGAGGCATCTCCCACGCGGCATACGGCGGCGTGGGCCTGGCCTTCTTCCTGGGGCTGCCGGTGCTGCCGGTCACGGTGGCCTTCTCGGTGGCGGCGGCCGCGCTCATGTCCCTGGTCACCTTCGGGCGCAGCGAGCGCGCCGACACCGTGGTGGGCGTGCTCTGGGCCGCGGGCATGGCCTTCGGCATCCTCCTGGTGGACCTCTCGCGCGGCTACAACGTGGACCTCATGAGCTTCCTCTTCGGGTCCATCCTGGCCGTGCCCCCCGAAGACCTGATCCTCATGGCCTGCCTGGACGCCCTGGTGGCGCTGGCCACCGCCTGCTGGTACCGGGGGTTCGCCGCCATGAGCTTCGATCCCGAGTTCGCGGGGCTGCGCGGCGTGCCCGTGCGCCTGCTGCACACGGCCATGCTCTGCATGACGGCCGCCTCCATCGTGCTCATCATCCGCGTGGTGGGGCTCATCCTGGTGATCGCCCTGCTCACCATCCCCCCCTACCTGGCCGAACGGCGCTGCCGCTCCCTGGGCTCCATGATGATCCTCTCCGCCCTCTACTGCGCCCTCTTCTGCCTGGCCGGGCTGGCCCTCTCCTACTGGCTGGACCTCTCCAGCGGGGCCTCGATCATCGCCGCGGCCTCGCTGTGGTTCTTCGCAGACCTCCTCCTCCACCGGAGCAAAACCTGATGTGCTCCGCCTGCGACGCCGCCCGCCTCCTGGAGGCCAGCGACCTGCGCGCCACGCCCCGGAGGCTGCGCGTGCTCCAGGCCGTGCTCGGCTCCGGCGAGGCCCTGTCCCCCTCCGCCCTCCTGGCCGCCCTGCGGCGAGAAGCCCCCATGGACAAGGTGACCCTCTACCGATGCCTGGACGCCCTGCACCACGCCGGGCTCATCCAGCGCCACGACGCGGGCGACGGATCCGTGCGCTATTGCGCCGGAGGCCCCTGGCACCCTGAACACCACCATTTCCGCTGTCTGCGCTGCCGCCGCCTGCTCTGCCTGGACCCGGGGGCCGTGCAGGTCGGCGTGGACATCCCGGGCGTGCTCCACGTGGACGTGCGCCTCGAAGGCGTCTGCCCGGCCTGCGCCTCCTGATTTTTTCGCGCCCTCGCGGACTTTCATTGCCCGCGCCCGCAGGCCGCGCTATACCCGGCGTGAACCCCTTCCCCCGAGGAGACACGCCATGATCGACGCCATCGAAAAACTCCTGGGCGACCAGGCCAGGTCGCTTTTGGACCACACCTGCTCCACCGTGCCCAAGGAAAGCCTCCACCTCCCTGGACCCGACGCCGTGGACCGCCTCTACGCCCTCTCCGACCGCCCCGTCCCCGTGCTGGGCAGCCTCCAGGCCCTCATCGGCGGCGGCCGCCTGGCCGGAACCGGCTACCTCTCCATCCTGCCCGTGGACCAGGGCATCGAACACTCGGCCGGGGCCTCCTTCGCGCCCAACCCCGCCTACTTCGACCCCGAAAACATCGTGAAGCTGGCCCTTGAGGCCGGATGCAACGCCGTGGCCTCCACCCTGGGCGTGCTCGGGGCCGTGGCCCGCAAATACGCCCACAAAATCCCCTTCCTGCTCAAGTTGAACCACAACGAGCTGCTCAGCCTGCCCGCCAAGCACGACCAGATCATGTTCGCCCAGGTGGAGCAGGCCTGGAACATGGGCTGCCGCGCCGTGGGCGCGACGGTCTACTTCGGCGCGCCGGAATCCTCCCGCCAGATCGTGGAGGTGTCCCGCGCCTTCGAGCGCGCCCACCAGCTGGGCATGGCCACCGTGCTCTGGTGCTACCTGCGCAACCCGGGCTTCAAGAAGGACGGCACGGACTACCACGCCAGCGCCGACCTCACCGGACAGGCAAACCACCTGGGCGTGACCATCCAGGCAGACATCATCAAGCAGAAGCTCCCCGTGAACAACGGCGGCTACACAGCCCTCAAGTTCGGCATGACCAACCCCAAGGTCTACTCCGAACTGACCACCGACCACCCCATCGACCTCTGCCGCTACCAGGTGCTCAACTGCTACTCGGGGCGCATGGGGCTCATCAACTCCGGCGGCCCCTCGGGCGGCGAATCCGACCTGGCCGAGGCCGTGCGCACCGCCGTGATCAACAAGCGCGCGGGCGGCATGGGGCTCATCTCCGGGCGCAAGGCCTTCCAGCGCCCCATGGCCGAGGGGGTGAAGCTCCTGAACGCCATCCAGGACGTCTACCTCTGCAAGGATGTCACCGTCGCCTAGCAGCCTGTTAATGGGATGGACCCGCCCCCCTTGGAGGCATACGACCTCCGG
>NZ_JBZVFJ010000054.1:0-23831 GCF_058402725.1 Fundidesulfovibrio sp.
CCATCTGGCCCAGGCAGAATTCCAGGCTGGCCGTCGGGTTGCCCGAGGCCGGAGGCGCTGGGCGCGGCGCGGCGGCCGGTGCGGAGGCGGCCGCCGGGGCGGCCTGGGGCTGGACCGTACCCGCCTGCGGGGCCTCGGCCGACGTCGCGGCGGCGGCCTGGGGCTCGGGGGCCGGGGGCGGCGGGGCCTCCACGGGCAGGTGCTTCACATACTCCAGCAGGTCCCGGAAGGCCGGACCGTCGGGGAGGTTGTCTGCGGCGAAGCGATCCAGGGCGTCGAACCCGGCTGCGAGGCGGTCCACCAGGGCCTTGGGGAACACGGCGTCGGAGGTGTAGCTCTGGAAGTAGGCCTGCACCTGGTCGCGGAACCAGGTGAGGGCGTTCACGCGGCCGCGCATGCGCTTCTTGGGGGGGAAGAGATCTTCCCAGAAGGTGGTGGTCACGTCGGCAAGCAGGTTCACGCCGTCGGCCAGTCCCGGCAGGGACTTGGTCTTCAGGAGTCCCACGGCCATGTAGGCCGCCGTGGGCAGGTGCTTGCCCTTGGCGGTGAGGATCACCTCCGAGAGCTGGACCACCTTGTCCCAGTCGATGCCCTGGCCCGTGGCGGTTGGCATGGAAAGCTTGTCGATCTCGGCCTGGAGCTGCTCGAACTCCGGCTCGTAGGAGGGGTCGGTCCCTGCGGGGGTGGCCGCCGAGATGGGGGCCTTGCCGATGTCAGCGATGTCCATGGGGGCCTGCGCGGTTGGGGTTGCGAAGCGGCCGCCCTGCGGAGGCGGCTTGACACTCTACCCCGAAGCGCCGGAAAGAGACAACCTCACAAATCCTCCCTGCCCCGGCGGCAGGTTCCGCGCCGCGCCGGTGCTGGGCCTTCTCCCGGCTCTGCCTCCCGCGCCTGCGAGATGGACCCGGCAAGGCCCGAGAGCAGGTCCGCCAGGGTACCGGCCTGGTTGACCATGGGCAGCGGCCCTCCCTGGAACTCCACAACCTTCACGCCCTTGAGCGCCGCCCGTGCGGCCGGGGCCGCTTTCGCCCCGCCGGGTTGCCCCGTGCGCACGAGAACGCGCGGCAGCTCCTGCCCGCGCCCGCCGTAGGGGTAGGGGTCGGTGAGGCAGGCGCGCGGGAAAGGCTGGAGACGCACGGAGAGCCAGCGGGACGACTCCCGGCAGGTGAGGCCGAAGCTCTCGGGCGGCGGCGGCGCAATGAGCCAGTCGGCGGATGCGGGCATGGCGCGAACGGCCAGGTCGGCGCGTCCGGCGGCTTCGGCGTAGCATTTGCCGCGCTCCGCCAGCGCGCCGTCCAGGAGCACCACTCCCGCCACCTTGGCCGAGTGGCGATGGGCCAGGGCCTGGGCGATCAGGCCGCCGTAGCCGTGGCCCACCAGGAGCGTCCGGTCCAGGTCCTCGTGGAAGAGGAGCTGGGCCGCGTCCTGCACGTGCATGGCCAGGGAGATTTCGGGCCGCAACAGGTGGGCGCGCTCCCCGCAGCCGGTGAGCGTTGGCCGGTGGACATCGTGGCCCAGACGGTCCAGGGCCTGGGCCGTGAAGCGCCAGAGCCAGCCGCCGGTGAACGCGCCGTGGAGCAGGAGGATGGAGGCCATGCCCGTTCAAAGCAAGGGCCGGGCCAGACGAAGGATGACCGGGAAGCCGCGCCGGACCTGGGGCGGGTCGCGCCGGACGCCCGCGGGAACGACAATTCTGTGATGCTGCATTTCAGGAATGTCGCCCGACACGGGAGCCAGCCCAACCGGGCCGGATACTCCCAGGAGACCACAGTCCTTGACCGGAGGAGACAGCCCCTGCAACGCCACTCGGGCTTGGCAGGACAGCCCCTCACAGACCTGGAACGCCCAGGACCATGCGGTCCGGGCGTTTATCCAAAGCATGCTGAGCAGGTTTGCAGCCCACTGACGCGAAACGCCCCGGACCTGGCGGCCCGGGGCGTCGCAAACGCGCGTTCCCAGCCTCTTTGCCCTACTTCACGCACTCGCTGATGCTCTGCGGGATGCTCGTGGGCGTCACGGAGAGGAGCCGGATGACGGGCTGGTTGCCCTCGAAGACGAAGCTCACCTGGATGCGCTTGACGCCAAGCGCCCCCAGCATGTCCTTTTGCCCGGGGAAGTCCTCGGGGGTGTAGGTCTTGGAGCCGCCGGTGCGGAAGTCCTTGAGGAAGAGGGCGAAGCCGCTGGGACCGGAGTAGGTCTTGGTGACGGTGAGGTCGTTGAAGACGATGGTGACGGTGGTGTCCGAGCAGCCGTCGGGCTTCCACTTGAAGGAGGCCGAGTCCAGGAAGTTGTAGTTGTTGAGGGCCTGGGGCTGGTTGCCGCAGGTGAGCGTAAGCGTGGTGAGGTAGGGCTTCTGACGCGCCTCGGGGTTCACCGTGGTGGGCACGGTCTTCACGATCACGTCGTATTCCGGCAGAGCCTCGGCCACCTCCTGGCCTCCCTCGTCGAGGAAGTTCAGGAAGGCGCGGTGGATGGGGAACACGGCCTGCATCCAGGGCTTGGCGGCCCAACCCTTGATCTCGCGCGTGAGGAAGGGCCTGGCCGGACCGTTGACGAACTTCCAGACCACGCCGTCCTTCTTGTCCAGGAGCACCTGGCGGTAGCGGCTCTGGGGGATCATCTGGGCCTCGGAGAGCACGCGGCTTTCCCACTGGCGCTGCAGCTCGCAGGAGGCCAGCTCGGTGGAGAAGAGCACGAAGAAGGCCAGCGGGCCGCCCACCATCTGGGTGAAGGCGTCGCCGCCCGCGCCACCGCCCACTCCGATGAGGGCGTTCATGGACAGGAGCGCGGCCTCGGCGGTCTGGGCCGGGCTCTTCACGGACAGGGCGGGCGCGGGCGCGCCGCCCGCCGGGGCGTCGACGGCCTGGGCCGCGCCCATGGAGGCCGAGACGAACTGGAAGGCCGTCTCCTGGGTGGCCACGGCGGGCACCATGTCCGTGAGGGCCTTCTGATACTCCTGGAGCTTGCCGGTGGCGGCCAGGAGGTTCTCGAACTTGCGGGCCTCGCCCGGATCGATGTCGCCCTGGATGCGCTGGACGGCCACCTCCACGCGCTCCTTGCCCTTTTCGAGCAGGGGTTCGGCCTTGTTCTGGGCCTTGGCCTGCTCCATGGCGATGTGGAAACGCGAGACCTCGGCGGCCCAGGGCGGCGGCGAGCCCAGCTTGCCCAGGGCCTGGAAGTCCCTGGCCATGCGTTCCAGCATGGCGAAATAGGGTCCGGCGAAGGTGGGCATGCGCGCGGCCATCTTGCGCTTGTCGTTGTCGTCCAGGAGGAAGCCGTAGCCCAGGTGGAAGCCCTGGGCGAAGTGCTGCCAGGAGAGGTAGAACTGGTTGGCGTACCAGCTCCAGAAGGCGTCGATGCGCGCCTGGAAGGCCTTGGGGTTGTCCACGGCCTGGTCGAATTCCTTGATGAAGGACTCGATGGCCTTCTTGCCCTGCGCCGTGAATCCGGCGGGCACGTAGGCGTCCTGGCCCGAAACCTGTCCCGCGCCGCCCCAGAAGTCGTTGAGGGTGACGGGGTGCAGGTAGGGCCGGGTGTTGGCCCATTCCACGAGCCACTGCATCTGGCCGTCCTTGAGGGAGGCCAGGCGCGTGAGGCGCAGCTTGAAGTCGGCCAGGTGCTGGGCCATGGCCTCGTTCCAGGGCTCCCAGTAGAGGTAGTCCAGGTAGCAGTCGTTGAAGAAGGGGGCCAGCTCGGGGACGAGCTTGGGGTCCACCTGGGCGAGCACGGCGTCGGGGTAGGAGGGGATCTTGCGCATTTCCTCCAGCGAGGCACCGCGCTGCTTGGCCTTGAGGAGCTCGATGCGCCAGACCATGTGCCCGATGTACATGCCGATGGTGGTCTCGGAGGCCCTGTTGTCCAGCGCGTCCACGGAGGCGCGCATGGAGGTGTCCAGGGGGGTGAGCACCTGGTCGCGGAAGAGCCCGGCGAAGGCCAGCTTCACGCGGCGCTCGCCCGTGAGGCTCTGGTCCAGGCCCATGCGGGGCAGGAGCCAGTCGCGGTTGACGGCCTCCATCTGCACGATCTGGCGGCGCAGCTGGTCCAGGGTGAGCAGTTTCTGGTCCATGCCGCCGGCGAGCTTGGGCATTTCCGCGAACTGGGAGGAGATCACCTGGAGGGCGCGGTTGTTGTGGGTGTAGGAGAGCGTGAAGAACCCCGCTGCGCAGAAAAGCAGGAAGAGCCAGGCCATCACCCCGGCGAAGCGCGTGCGGGAGCGCCAGCGGGAGAACTCCAGCATGGGGGTGAAGAGATTGCGGTCGCCGGGCAGGAAGCGGGAGAACACGTCGTGGAGGAAGGCCCCGCGATCGGTGGCGGCGCGCTCGGAGAGCTGGGCGGCCACGTCGGCCAGGTCCTGGGCGAGCACGTGGGCCTGCCCTTCCTGGCGGGCGCTGGAGAAGAACACGCCCCGGTAGACGGGCGTTTCCAGATAGGGATTGTCGGAGAAGAGCGCTCCGGTGAAGACGCGCAGCCTGCCGCCCAGGCGGGCCAGCTCATCGGGGAGCATGAGGGTGGCGGGGTCCATGCCGACCGCGTCGCAGGGCAGGAGCAGTCGCAGGTCCTTGAGCCTTGTGGTCAGGCGCTTCATGCCCTCGTCCAGGGCGTTGACGGCCGGGCGCAGGGTGTTGGAGTTCACTTCGCCCATGGCCTGGAGCAGTTCGCCGTTTTCGAGCATGTCCACGAAACCGTTCATGCCGAGAACGTGGTCCATCTTGGTGACCATGAGGAACACGGGGAACTTGGCCCCGATCACGCGCATGAGTTCGTTGACGCGGCGGCGCAGGCCCTTGGCGTGCTCCACGAGCACGTCGTCGGAGGCGTCGGTGAGCTTGTCGGCGGCCACGGCCAGCACCAGTCCGTTCAGGGGCTCCTTGCGGCGGTGCTTGACGAGCAGCGCCAGGAAGCGCTCCCACTCCTCGCGGTCGCGGGCCTCGTCCTGGGGGATGGCGTAGCGTCCGGCGGTGTCCAGGATCACGGCCTCGTCGGCGAACCAGAAGTCCACGTTGCGTGTGGGGGCCGGCAGGCGCTCCTGGCCCACGTCGGTGAGGATGGAGGCCAGCTTGGCACGGCGCAGGGCCAGGGACTTGCCCGCGCCCGTCTCGCCCATCACCAGGAACCAGGGTTTCACGTAGACCGGATCGCCCTGCTGGCGCAGTTGGGAGGCGCGCAGGATCTCCACGGCCTTGGCGAAGCGGTCCTCCACGTCGCGCAGGAGCCTGGCCTGTTCGCCCTGTGCGGCGGAAATGGCGGCCGTGTCCTGCTCCACCACGCGTTTGACGAACTGGCGCTCGCGGCGGCGGAACCACCAGCGCCGCAGGAAGACCACGCCCACGATGACCCCGGCCGCGCCCACGCCGATGGCTGCGGCCGCCCAGTCGGGCCAGCCGCGCCACTGGGCAAGGTACCACGCGCCCACGCCGATGGCCGCGAGCAGAAGAAGCCAGAGGAAGACCTTGAGCACGATGATCAGGACGTTTTTCATGGCGGCCTAGGGCCCTCCCAGGAAACCCTTGAGGGTCCCGGAGAGGATGCGGCTGTAGGCGAAGTACATCACGGCCAGGGTCAGGGGCGGCACGCCCAGCACCACCACGTCCACCCAGTCCATGCCGCGCCAGAAGCGCTTGCGCGCCTGGCGGGAGGGGTCGGGGCCGTAGAGGGCCGGAAAGAGCCTGGCGGCCTGTTCGCGGCGCGGGCGCGGGGTCTGGCCCAGGGCCTGGGCGATGGTCTTCTGGCGCAGGCTGCCCAGGGCGGCCTGGTCGTCGGGGTGGAAGTAGCGGCCGGTGAAGCCCAGCATCATGGTGAGGCCGTAGACCTCCAGCACGCCCTTGAGGCCCACGCCCACGTCGTCGGCGTCGTCCTGCGCGTCGAAGGCCGCGTCCCCTGCCGGGGTGGCGCAGGCCTGGGCGGCGTCTGCGTCGTCGCCGAAGGAGAGGTCCTCCACGCTGGCCTTGGCCCCGGGCTCGGAGAAGGTGAAGTCGCTGCCGGTCTTGGCCAGCAGGGCCTCCAGGCGCTCGAAGTATTCCTCGCCCGCGTTGACGGTGTCGTAGACCACGCGCTGCAGGGGCTGGTGGAGCCACTGGGCCTTGCCCTCCCAGGCGGAGCCCAGGATCATCTCGTCCATCCAGGCGCACACGGCGAAGCGCGCCTCCTGGAATTCCGCCGCCGAGACCCCCAGCTTCTTGGCCATGCGCCCTGCCCCGTTGAGGAGCGTCTCCACCTTGTCGCGGGTGTCCTCGTAACGGGGGAAGGCCTGGGGCTTGCGGGCCACGTCCAGCACCAGGGTGACGGACTCGATGAAGCAGTCCACCAGACGCATCTATTTGCCCCTCAACACGGCCAGATGGACCGAGAGGTCCTCCGGCGGGTTGTCCCAGAACAGGGCCAGGGAGCGGTTGCGGCCCACGTCGGACCAGAGGGGGTTGCCCGAGTCCAGCAGGAAGTAGTGGGTGCCGGAGCGCTTGGGCAGCCCGGCGGGGGGGTTCTTGGAGTAGCTGAGGGGCACGCCGGGCACGGCCTTCACCAGGAGCGTGGCCATGAGCGGGGTGGCGCACAGCTTCACGGTGGAAAGCACGGTCTGGGGCACGGCCTCGGGGTTCTGGTCGGTGCGCACGATGAGCCAGAAGCGGTTGGTGGGGTTGAAGACGCGCTCGGGCAACTCGGCCACGAAGTAGCTGTCCTTCTTCTGGAGGGCCACCAGCAGCTCGATGGAGGTGCCGATGCCCTCGATCATGCGCTCGATGAGCTTGCGCGCGGCCCCGAAGCAGCCGGTGAGGTTCTCGTGGTCGTAGTCGGGCACGAGCTTTTCGCCGTCGTAGCGCTCGCCCAGCGCGCCGAAGTCGTCGGCGAAGGTGGAAAGTTCGCCCAGGAACTGGCGGAACGCGCCGTACACGTCCCAGGGATGCACCACGGAGGCTTCCACGTAGTGGTTGAACAGCGGCGCGTAGCGGTTGAGGGTCATGAGCGCCAGGAGGAAGACCATGTAGCCCGGGTCGAACTCCTTGGAGGTGAGCTCGCCGCGCATTTTGTAGTCTTCCAGGGCGCGGGCGCGGGCGGTGACCAGATCCGTGACGTCCTTGACGATCTTCTCCAGGGCCGGCGCGGCGCCCAGGGTCAGGCAGGGGGGGATGAAGCCCTCCTCGAAGAGGATCTTGTCGGTTTCGCGCCGGACCCTGCCGATCTGGATGAGGTGGAAATCGCCCAGGTGGGGCAGTTCGTGCTCGAAAAACACGGCCAGGGCGAAGCGCAGGGTCTTCACCTGGGCCGGGGGGCCTCCGGCGTGGAGGTCGGGCACGGCCTCGGGGTCGGCCTTGGCCACGAAGGTGGAGGGGGGCGTGCCGCTCAGGGAGAAGTCCTGCTGCACGGTCACGTTGGACCCGGCGTGGTTCAGGCGCTTGAGCCCCAGGTAGACGCCCACGGGCCGGTCGGCCTCCAGGGCGGCCTCGTCCAGGGAGCGGGCGGCGGCCACGGCGTTGTCGGGGCTGCACACATAGAAGCCGTTCTGGAACACGGCCTCCACGCGCGAGATCTCCACCTTGCGCGCGGCCAGGGCGTCGGCGCGCACCTCCAGGGTCCCGATGCCCCAGAAGTGGCGCTGGGAGTAGCGCACCACGGCCTGCAGCTTCACATGCTGCCGCCAGTCCACCAGTTGCAGGTGCTGGGGCGTGAGAAAAAGCCCCTGGTGCCAGAACAGCGGAGCTTCGGCGGTCACGAACCGTCCCCCAGGGTCTGGATGCCGGTCTTGCCCAGCTGGATCTTCTTGGAGAGCTTGCCGGGCTGGTAGGTGGTTTCCTTCCACCAGAGCCAGCCCGCCGAGTCGGAACTCACCGGGATTTCATAGACCTTGGTGGCCGTGCCCAGGTTGAGGTCGTAGTAGCCGCAGGCGATGGCCACGAACTTGGCCTTCTCGCCCCGGTCGAGGGTGACGGTCTCGTTGCGCCCGGGCTGGACGATCACCCGCTGGAAGCTGACCACGGAGCCGTCGAAGCTCTGGCATTCCAGGAGCTTGGAGATGCCCGGAGCCGTGGCGGCCAGCTGCTGGAAGGCCGTGGGGGTCTGCAACTGGTAGACGCAGATGGCCAGGGTATGGGCCGCGCCTTCGAACTCGTTGAGGAAGGGGTCGGAGACGAAGGTGAACTCCAGGGCCTTGGGCGCGAAGGCCCAGTTCATGGTCTGGGGGCTGTAGGAGGGGTTGGTGTACTGGGAGGGCGGCGCGGACTTGCCGCCCCCGCCGCAGGCGGCCAGGGCCAGGAGGGCCGCCAGGAGGATCAGGGTGCGCATCGTGGACTCCATTGCATAGGGGACACTGTTTTGCCCCGCCGGAAAAGTCAAGGCCGGGCCGGAGCGCAGGCCCCCGCCCGAACCGGATTCAACGTTTCACCTTCCAGGCCTTGGCGGCCTTTTCGGCCTGGGCCTTCTGCCTGGGCGAGACCAGGGTCTCGGCGTAGGCCAGGTTGGCGCGGGCCTCCGCGTCGCCCTGCCCCGAGGCCAGGAGAAGCCAGGAATAGCCCGCAACGGGATTCTTTTTCACGCCCTGGCCCTCGAAGCAGCGCACGCCCAGGTCGTTCTGGGCTTTGGCGTCTCCCTGGTCGGCGGCCCGGGTCATCCATTTGGAGGCCTCCACCTGGTTCTGCTTCACGCCCAGCCCGGCGGCGTAGCGCCGCCCCAGGAGCCACTGGGCGCGGGCGTCGCCCTTCTGGGCGGCCTCGGTGAGCCAGCGCACGGCCTGGGCCATGTCCTTGGCCACGCCCTGCCCCTGCTCGTACCACTGGGAGAGGGCCATCTGGGCCTGCACGTCGCCCTGGGCGGCCGCGCGCTCCATCCAGAGGGCGGCCTGGGCCGGGTCCTTGTGGACGCCCAGACCCTTTTCGTACTTCACGGCCAGGTTGAACTGGGCGTCGGCGTCGCCCTGCCCGGCGGCCTTCTGGAGCCAGCGGGCGGCCTCCTGCGGGTTGGGGTGCACGCCCAGGCCGCGCTCCAGGACGACGGCGTACTGGAACTGCGCCGGAGCGTAGCCCGCCTCGGCGGCCAGGGCCAGCCACTTGGCGGCCTCGGGCGCGTTGGCCGGGACGCCCCGGCCCTGATGGAAGAGCATGCCCAGGCGGTACTGGGCCTTGTAGTCGCCCTGTTCGGCGGCCTTGCGCCACCAGTGCTCGGCCTGGGCCGCGCCCCCCGGGGCCTTGCCCGAGGCCAGAAGCTCGGCGTAGGCGTACTGGGCGGGCATCTCGCCCATTTCGGCGGCGCGCTTGAGGGCGTCCGTCCCCTCGCCGGGCGCGGCCGCCAGGCGTGGGTTGGCCTCCAGGAGCATGCCCAGGTGGTAGAGGGCGCGCACCTGACCCTGCCTGCCCGCCAGGCGGTACCATCGGGCGGCTTCGGACGGGTTCCTGGCCACGTGCTGGCCGAATTCGTAGAGCAGGCCCAGGTGGTACTGGGCGGAGGCGTCCCCCGCCTCGGCGCGGGGCTTGAGTTCCTTGAAGGCGGAAGCGGCGTCGGAGCGGTTGTAGACGGTCTCGGCGTCCTGGGCCAGGAGCCCGCCCGGCGTGGCGAGCAGGCACAGGCCCACGAGGAGCCAATGCATCGGAACGGGAAGAGGCATTGCCGTCACCTGATCGTCGTATCGTGCCGGGACGCTGCCTGATGTACTGCATGAAGCGCTTTCATTCAATAGGCTCTTGAAGCTTTTTCTCCGCCGGGCTACACCACTGTTGCGCGCATGCAGGGAAGGCGATCCCGCCGCCCCGGCGCGCCGAGGTGGCCCTTCATGCTCGATATCAAGGCATCCGGGTATTCCCGCACGTTCTACCTTGCCGCCGTACTGACCTGGGTGGCCGCCGCCGGGCTTTTGTTCATCACCGCCGTATGGGGCGGTTTGTACGGCATGATGGACGCCGTGATGAGCTCCCGCGAAGCGCGCATGGTGGCCCAGACGCATCCCGAACCCGCCGCCCAGCCCGGCCGCGCGTTGCACCTGGAGCCCAACCCCTTCGGCCAGCCCCCCGCGCCCGCAGCCCCTTCGGGCTTCACTGCCTCAGCGCCGGAGACTCCCCTCCAGGCCCTGGAATTGCGCCTGGAGAAGCTCTTCCACATCGACGCCGCGCCCCAGGCCCCCACGGCCCCGCCGCCGCAGGCCCTGCCCTCCCCCGAGCCCGCCTCCCAGGTGCGCCAGGAGGTGGCCCGCCCCGAGCCCCGCAAGGAGCAGCCCGCCCAGCCGCCCCTCACCCAGGGCGAGACCGGGGTGATCAAGTCCGTGAAGTTCGAACCCGGCGACGGCCGCTTCGCCTTCACCGCCCAGACCACCGCCCCCACGGACAAGGTCACCTTCCTGTACCTCGACAACCCCCGCCGCCTGGCCGTGAACATCGTCGGGGCCTGGCGCTACACCGCCTCGCGCACCGCCGAGTTCGCCCAGGGCCCCATCGCCCGCGCCGCAGTGGGCGAGCACCCCGACTACGTGCGCATCACCCTGCATTTCCGCGACGTGAACGCCCCGAAACCCGCCGACCCCGTGGTGACCAAGCTCAAGGACGGCCTTTCGGTGAGCCTGGCCGCCAAGTAGGCCCCCGGGCCCTCCTCCGGACCCGGGCTGCAGAACCGTCGTCCTGGCCGCACGGGCGCGGCCCCGCAAGGTTCTTTTCTCCCCCTCCCCTCGCGGCCGACCCGCCGTGCGCCCTGTCGCGCACGCCGTCCGCGCGGCTGGGCCCCACCGTGCGCGTCCCTCCGGCAACTCGCCCGGGGCGCGTGTTGGCGCTTGTCCACGCCATGGGAAATGGCGTATGCCGGGTGAAACCGGCCGGACCATCCGGCCGCCACGGCCCACAGGAGTCCCCCATGTCCAGCGCCAGCGCGTCCCCGGCCCAGGCCCCCTCCCCCAACCTCGAGTACGCCCGCGTGGTGGAGGCCGGTCCCGGCCTGCTCACCGTGCGCACCGGCTTCGGCACGATCCGGGCCGAGCGCGCCGTGAGCTGCCTGGTGGAGCCCCGCGCCGAAGACCTGGTGCTGGCCTGCGTGGACATCTCCGGCCGGGCCTTCGTGCTCTCGGTGCTCGAAAGCCGGGGGCCGGTGGAACTCTGCATCGAGGGCGACGCCCGCCTGGGCGCGCGCGGCGGCAGCCTGACCCTGGCCGCCGACGCCGACATCCGCCTGGCCTGTCCGGGCGAGCTGGCCGCCGCCTCGGGGCAGCTCACGGTGCACGCCGCCGAGGGTCTGGCGGCCGTGGAGCGCATGAGCTTCCTGGGGCGCACGCTCAAGGCGCAGGTGAAGCGCCTGCGCGGCGTGGCGCGCTCGGTGGAGCTGGTGTTCAAGAGCTTCACCAGCCAGGGCGTGGAGTCCCAGCGCTTCGTCAAGGGGCACGACGAGGTGCAGGCCGGGTCGCGCCGCGTGCTCGTGGAGGACCTGAACGCCCTGCATGCCAAGAACCATTCGATCATCGCCGAGGAACAGGTGGTGATGAACGCCGAACAGATCCACATGGGCTGACGGCCGCATTATGCCCTCCAGCCAGCCCCCCTTCAGCTTCAGCGTCTCCACCCTGCCAGCGGATACCTTCCATGTGGTGCGCTTCACGGGCGAGGAGGGGCTTTCGACGCTCTACCGCTTCGAGATCACCCTGATCTCCCAGAACCTCTCGGTGGACTTCGACAAGGCTTTGGCGGGCGCGGCCGTCCTGCGCGTCGCCGCCAGCGACGACCTGCCGGAGCGCGTCTGGCACGGCGTGCTCTCGGACTTCCGGCAGAAGCACCGCACGGGCGGCCACGCTTTCTACACGGCGGTGCTCGCGCCCCGGGCGGAGCGGCTCACCCGCTCGCGCGGCAGCCGCATCTTCCTGAACCAGGACATCCCCGCCACCCTGGCCGAGTGCCTTTCCGCCTCGGGGCTGCGCAAAGGGCAGGACTTCGAGGTGGCCACCTCGCGCTCCTATCCGAAGCGGGAATACGTCTGCCAGTACAACGAGACGCCCTTCCACTTCCTCTCGCGCTGGGCCGAGCGCAATGGCCTCTACTGGTTCTTCGACCAGTCCCAGGGGCGCGACCGCCTGGTTCTCACCGAGACCCTGACCGCCCACCCGCCCCTGCCCGGGTCCGAGAACTTGGTCCACACGGAGCCCAGCGGACTGGAGGCCCCGCTCACGGGCTCAGCCGTGCACGGCCTGCGCGCCCACAAGCGCCGCCTGCCCCGCGAGGTGCTGCTCACCGACTACAACTACCGCACCCCCAACCTGGAGATCGCGGCCAAGGCCCTGGTGTGCCGCTCGGGCGAGGGCGTGGCCCACGTGCACGGGGGCAACATCCGCACCCTCACGGAGGCCAGGCTCCTGGCCCACGCGCGCGCCCAGGAGATCGCCTGCCGGGGGCTGGTGTTTTCCGGGGAGTCCAACGCCGCGCGCCTCGCGCCCGGGTATCTCTTCACGCTCTCCAACCACTACCGCGACGACTTCAACCAGCGCTACCTGGCCACCCTGGTGCGCCACGAGGGCAGCCAGGAGGGCTGGCTCACCTCCGGGGTGGCCACGCGGGGCCTGGGCGACGCGCTTTTCTACCGCAACGCCTTCGCGGCCATTCCGGCCCAGGTGCAGTATCGCAGCGAGTGCCGCACGGACTGGCCCGTGATCGCCGGGAGCATGAGCGCCTTCATCGACGCCGAGGGCGGCGGCGAGCAGCCCGTGCTGGATGCGCAGGGCCGCTACAAGGTGGCGATGCCCTTCGACCTCTCGGGGCGCGGGCAGGGCAAGGCCTCGGCGTGGATTCGCATGGCGCAGCCCTACGCCGGGGAAAACAGCGGCATGCACTTCCCGCTGCGCAAGGGCACGGAGGTGCTGCTGGGATTCGTGAACGGCAACCCGGACATGCCGGTGATCACCGCCGCCGTGCCCAACCCGGCCACGCCCTCCCCCGTGCGCGACGCCAACCAGACCATGAGCGCCATCACCACGGCCTCGGGCAACCACTTCCACATGGAGGACAAGGCGGGCAAGGAGCGCATCCTGATGCACTGCCGCAAGGAAGGGAGCTTCCTGCGCATCGGCCAGCCCAACGACCCGCCCACGGACATCGACACCTCGGACGGCACCTTCTCGGTGAAGAACGTCAGCTACGCCTCCAACGGGAAGATATCGACCGTGAGCGGCGCGTGGACCCCACCGGCACAGACATGGGGCGAAGCGGGCGGCGTCACCTGGTACACGCCCGGGGCGCTGAACGTGAAGGCGGCCACGGCCAACAGCGTGATCATCGGAGAGAATACGCAGTGGAATGGCGGCATCTATTCGTGTGACACAATTGGTGACAGTTTCACGCTCAATGTTGGCGCAACACAGACATTCAACATCGGTAAAGTGTACTCTTGCACGATTTCGCACTTGAATTTTGTATCGGAAGAGACAACAGCCTCAGCGGAATCTCGACAAATCATGTCAAGGCTTACAGAGCTAGCGGAATTCAAAACAGTTGCCACTGAAAAATTCACGCATATCAGCAACAATTCAACTGCCATTGGCGACTTGCAACGAGACATGTTTATTGCAAAAGAACACATTGCCGAAACAGACAAAACAGTCGCGTCAAACAACGAAAGAATGATAGCCAACACAACATATCTACATGATCAGCACGATGAGATCCAAAACACAGTCACCACAATACAAAATAACGTTACAAGATGTGAAAATGATGTCACACATGTCAGAAATTTTGCAACATACATAAACGACAACGTAAAAAGTATCGGCAACAGCCTAACTGACATGACCATTACAAACGTCCATATCAACGAAGAACATACGCGCCTCACTGGAAGCGTCGTGATCGTATAACACAACACCGCACATCATAGAGAATATCCATGAGCGTTCCCTGGAAACGAAACTCTCCGCCGGGTAACCGCATATCCGGTGACAGCGCGGAGTCTTCGTGGGGCATCTTGTGGGACATGGCGCGCAGCTGTCACCCTTTCTTGGAGCTTTGCGCCAGGCAGACGCACCCGCGCGGCGCTGCTTCCAACCCCCAGGCGGTTGAACCATGAACCAGCAGCCTTCCTTCTCCTTTTCCATTTCCACCCTCCCGGAGGACGCCTTCCATGTGGTGCGCTTCACCGGCCAGGAGGGCTTGTCCACGCTCTACTCTTTCGAGGTGACGCTCCAGGCCGCCCGCGGGCCTGTGGACATGGCGCGCGCCCTGGAGGGCGACGCCAGCCTCGCCGTGCGCATCGCCCCCGGCAGGCAGACCGCCTGGAAGGGCGTCCTGCGCGAATTCCACATGCTCGACCGCGTGGAGGGCCGCCCCTTCTACCGCGCCGTGCTCGTCCCCCGCGCCCATGTCCTGGGCATGACCCGCCAGAGCCGCATCTTCCTGGACAAGACCACACCCCAGATCCTCCGGGAATGCCTCCAGAGCGCGGGGCTCGCCCCGGGGCACGACTTCGACATGGTCACCACCCTGCCCTACAACAAGCGCGAATACGTCTGCCAGTACGAGGAGACCGACCTCGCCTTCGTCTCCCGCTGGATGGAGCGCAACGGCCTCTACTACCATTTCGACCACGCCGGCGACCGCGAGAAGCTCGTGGTCACCGACACGCGCAACGCCCACAAGCCCCTGCCCGACGGCCACGAGCTGGACTACCGCGAGCCCTCCGGCCTCGCGCTTCCGCAGCCCGGGCGCACCTGCCGCCGCCTGCGCCTGGAGCGCCGCCGCCTGTCCAGGGACATCGCGCTGCGCGACTACAACTACCGCACCCCCGCCGTGGCCATCGAGCATCAGACGGTCATCGACGAGACCGGCCAGGGCGCGCTGCGCCTCCAGGGCGGCAACATCCGCTCCGCCAAGGAGGCCACCTACCTGGCCCACCTCCAGGCCCAGATCCACCAATGCCGCGAGGCCCTCTTCTTCGGCGAGACCGACGCCCCCGGCCTGAGCCCGGGCTGGACCTTCTCCCTGCGCGACCACCCCCAGCAGGACCTGGACCAGGACTACCTGGCCCTGGAGGTGCTCCACGAAGGCAGCCAGGAGGCCCGGCTGGCGCCCGGGGCCGCGCGCGAGGAAGGCGGCGACAGGCCCTTCTACCGCAACGCCTTCACGGCCATCCCGGCCCAGGTGCAGTACCGCAGCGAACAGCGCACCCCGCGCCCCTGGATCGCGGGGATGCTCCACGCCTTCATCGACGCCGAGGGCTCGGGCGAAACCCCGGAGATCGACGACCAGGGCCGCTACAAGGTGATCATGCCCTTCGACCGCTCCGGGCGCTCCGGCGGCAAGGCCTCGGCCTGGCTGCGCATGATCCAGCCCTACGCCGGGTCCGGACACGGCCTGCACCTGCCCCTGCACAAGGGCACGGAAGTGGCCCTGCTCTTCGCGGAGGGAGACCCCGACCGACCCGTCATCGCCGGGGCCGTGCCCAACCCGCTCACGCGCTCGCCCGTCACCAGCGCCAACCAGACCCAGGCCTGCCTCACCTCGGCCGGGGGCAACAAGTTCCACATGGAGGACCGCCAGGGCGCCCAGTACGTGCACTTCTCCAGCCCCGTGGCCGGGACGCGCCTGCAGCTGGGCGCGGGCGGCCCGGACTTCACCCAGGACGACCAGGACGAACTGGACACCCTCTGGCAGAACTACCAGGACTCCACCAGCTATCTGGGCGCGGGCGGCGTCACCTTCACCACCCAGGGCGTGTTCTCCGTGAAGGCCCAGACCACCAACGTCCTCACCCTGGGCGAGAACACCCAGCTCACCGTGGGCGGCTACTCCTGCAGCTTCATCGGCGGCAGCTTCACCCTCAACGCGGGCGTGAGCGTGGCCCTCAACCTGGCCGCGCACACGGAGTTCTCCCCCTTCTGGTACGAGATGCGCGGGTCCAAGCGCCAGGCCCAGGAGAAGCAGGACAAGGTGGTGGCCAGCCTCGTGACCATGTGCGGCGACAAGACCAACGTGGGCGAGGTGGTGAACGACGTGGTCACGGAAAAGACCAAGGCCTATGCGACGCAGGACGCGCTCCTGGACGCCAAGCGCGAGTTCGTCACCGAGGTGCAGCAGGTGCGCGCCCGGGTGAACACCGTGGCCTCGAGCGAGGAACGCCTGCGCAACGAATTCCGCAGCTGCATCGACCGCAGGGTCTCCAACCTCGTCTCCGAGGAGAAACTCGCCGCCGAACTCAAACTGATGGCCACAAACCTGGAACAGACGCTCCTCTCGAAGAGGGTCACTGCCGTGTCGGTCTCCACCACGACCGAGTCCGAGGACAAGGTGGTCGGCGTATCCACCATGGCCGCAGGCGCGGTGGACGTGGTATAGCCGCCCCGGCCCAACCTGTCGTTCGCACTCAAAGGACCCGCCTCATGACCACGGAACAAGCTAGGTTCGCCTTCTCCATCCAGGGGCTCCCCGAAGACGCCTTCCTGGTGGTGCGCTTCACGGGCACGGAGGGGCTCTCGAAGCTCTACGCCTTCGACATCGCCCTGCTCTCCGCCGACGGTCCCGTGGACATGGACGCGGCCCTGGCAGGCGACGCCTGCCTCACCGTGCGCGGCGCGGACGGCGAGCAGGTCTCCTGGCGCGGCGTACTGCGGGACTTCCAGCAGCTCCAGCGCGTGGACGGCCGCGTGTTCTACCGCGCGGTCCTGGTGCCCCGGGCCTACGCGCTCTGCCAGAACCTGCAGAGCCGCATCTTCCTGGACAGCCAGACCCCCCAGATCATCCAGGAGGTCCTCGCGGGCGTGGGGCTCTCCAGCGGGCACGACTACGACATGCGCACTCTGGTGCCCTACCCCGTGCGCGAATACGTCTGCCAGTACAACGAGACGGACTTCGCCTTCCTCTCCCGCCAGATGGAGCGCAGCGGCGTCTACTTCTACTTCGACCACAGCGGCGCGCGCGAAAAGCTCCTGGTGGCCGACCACCTGAACACCCACGCCAGCGCCCCTCCGGGCTGCTCCCTGGTCTACCGCGAGGTCTCCGGCATGGCCCCGCCCGACGCGAGCGGCAGCTGCTCCAGGCTCTCCCTGGAATGCAAGCGCCTGCCCAGGGAGATCCAGCTGCGCGACCACAACTACCGTATCCCGGACGTGGTGCTGGAATCCAAGGCGGGCATCGCCCCCTCGGGCGCGGGCGGGCTCGCCCTGCACGACGGGAACATCCGCTCCATGAAGGAGGCCAAGTACCTGGCCTCCGTGCGCGCCCAGACCTACCAGTGCCGCCGGAAGCTCTTCACCGGCGAGTCGGACTCGCCCAGTGTCCAGCCCGGGTGGACCTTCACCCTGCGCGACCATTTCGAGTCCGGCTGGAACATGACCTACCTGCCCCTGGAGGTGAAACACGAAGGCTCCCAGGAGGCCTGGCTCTCCTCGGGCCTTGGCATCAAGTGCCTCTCCCAGGCCGGCGCGGGGGAAAAACTCCACTACCGCAACAGCTTCACGGCCATCCCGGCCTCCACCCAGTACCGCCCAGAACTCAAGACCCCCAGGCCCTGGATCGCAGGGGTGCTCCACGCCCGCATCGACGCCGAGGGCGCGGGCGAATACGCCGAACTCGACGACCAGGGCCGCTACAAAGTCGTGATGCCCTTCGACCTTTCGGGACGCGGCGCCGGACACGCCACCACCTGGCTGCGCATGATCCAGCCCTACGGCGGCCAGGGCCACGGCATGCACTTCCCCCTGCACAAGGGGACGGAGGTGGCCCTGGTGCACGAAGAGGGCGACCCGGACCGCCCCGTCATCGCCGGGGCCGTGCCCAACCCGGCGGCCCGCTCGGTGGTCACGTCGGCCAACCAGACGCAGTCGCGCATCGCCACGGCGGGCGGCAACCACCTCTCCATGGAAGACCTCGAGGGCTCCCAGTGCATCGTGCTGCAAAGCCCCACTGCCTCGAGCTTCCTGCGCCTGGGCTCGAAGAACCCCACGGACTGGAGCACCTGGGGCTCATCCGACGGCGTGGCCCTCAAGACCGGCGCGGGCTACGAGGCGGAGGTCCAGGCCTACAACCTGGTGGTCTTCGGCGACTACTCCCAGACCACCGTGGGCTTCCAGTCCTACAACTGCGTGGGGGGCAACCTCACCGTGAACCTTGGGGCGGACATCACCTTCAAGTGCGCCGTGGCCACGGAGTTCGACAAGGCCAAGTACGAGCTGCGCCCCAAGGTGCGCAAGGCCGAGGCGGACAAGGAAGCCGTGCTCGGCAAGATGACCGAGTTCATGGGCGCCAACACCCAGATCATCAACGATTCCATCCGGGTGGTCCAGGAGCTGGGCGAGGTGATCGACACCCAGCAGCACGTCGTGGCCAACCTCAAGCAGGAGATCGCCCAACAGAGCCAGACCGTGGCCAACCTCGACCAGACCTACATGGTGCAGGCCCAGCTGGTGGCCAACCTCGACCAGAAGATCGGCGACCAGATCAAGACCGTGGGCAACCTCGACCAGACCATCGCCACCAAGACCCTGACGGCGGGCGAACTGACGCACACCGCCGGAAACATGACCACCATCGCCGACGCCCACACCCAGACCGTTTCCGAAAACACCCACGTGAACATGTCGAACACCCTGCTCACCAGCGACATGCAGGTGATCTGACCCGGCGCGCCACTCCCGGCGGCCGGACAATCCTTTCGCGGCATCGCGCGGAGTAAGGATCATGCCCGATACGAAACAGAAATTCTCCTTCACCATCCAGGGTTTCCCCGAGGACGCCTTCCACGTGGTGCGCTTCACGGGCGTGGAGGGCCTCTCCACCCTCTACCGCTTCGACGTCACGCTCTACGCCAAGGATCAGCGCGTGGACTTCGACAAGGCCCTCTCCAGCACGGCCACCTTCACCATCAAGCGCCCCCAGGGGGACATCCCCTTCCACGGCATCCTGGCCAGCCTGGAGGAGCTCTCCCGCTCCGGCCCCCACACCTTCCTGCGCGCCGAACTGGCCCCCAAGGCCTGGTGGCTCACCCAGACCACCCACAACCAGGTGTTCCTGGACAAGGCCAGCCCGGATTTCCTGAACGACGTGCTCAAGGACGGCGGCCTCAACCCGGGCATCGACTTCTCCTTCTCCACCATGGAGACCTACCCCGCCTGGGACTACGTCTGCCAGTACGGCGAAACCCACTTCGCCTTCGCCTCCCGCTGGATGGAGCGCGGCGGCCTCTACTACTACTTCGAGCAGGGCGCGCAGGGCGAGAAGATGGTGGTCACCGACACCCTCACCGCCCACCAGCCCATGCCCCAGGGCGCGAGCTTCCGCTATTCGCCGCCCTCCTCCATGCAGTCCGGGCACGAGGAGGAGGTGGTCACCGCCTTCACCATGCGCCAGACCCGGCTGCCCCAGAAGGTGATCCTCAAGGACTACAACTACGAGACCCCCTCCCAGGACCTCCAGGCCGAAGCCCAGGTGAGCCAGCGCGGCCGGGGGCTGTTCTACGTCTACGGCCAGCGCATGAAGACGCCCTCCCTGGGCCGCAACCTGGCATGGATCCGCGCCCAGTCCATCCAGTGCCGCGAAAAGATCTACACCGGCGTCTCGGCCATCCCCTTCGTGCGCCCGGGCTACACCTTCGAGATGGCCGAGCACTTCAACGACGACTTCAACCAGCGCTACCAGACCATCGCCTGCCGCCACGAGGGCTCCCAGGAGGCCTGGCTCGTCTCGGGCCTGGGCCTCGCCTTCGCCCCCGGAGAGGACTCGCGCCTCTTCTACCGCAACACCTTCGAGGCCATCCCGTCGGGCGTGCAGTTTCGCGCGCAGGCCGTCACGCCCAGGCCCTCCATCGCCGGGACCCTGCCCGCCAAGGTGGACGCCCAGGGCTCGGGCAAGTACGCCGAGGTGGATTCCCAGGGCCGCTACAAGGTCATCCTGCCCTTCGACCTCTCGGGCCGAAAGGACGGCCACGCCTCGGCCTGGGTGCGCATGGCCCAGCCCTACGCCGGGCAGGGGCACGGCATGCACTTCCCCCTGCACAAGGGCACGGAGGTGCTGCTCACCTTCCTCGACGGCGACCCGGACCGCCCCGTCATCGCCGCCGCCGTGCCCAACCCCGAGACCGTGAGCCCCATCACCGACTCCAACCAGACCCAGGCGCGCATCACCACCTCCGGCGGCAACCTCCTGCACTTCGAGGACCAGGAGGGCAGCCAGCGCATCCTGCTCTACAGCCCCACCCAGGGCAGCTACATCCGCATCGGCTCCCACAACGACCCCGAGGACAATCCGCCGTCGTCGGGCTCCGGTTCCGGGTCCTCTGGATCGGGATCGGGCGAATCGGAATCGGGCTCGGGCTCGGGGGAGTCCGGAGGGGAGTCCGGAGGGGAATCGGGCGGAGAGGAGGAGAGCCCCTGGTCGCCCGAGGGCCTCAAGCTCTGGAGCGGAGGACCGCTCACCGTGAAGGTCCAGGCCAGCTTCGAGACCATCCTGGGCACGAAGAACGAGATCGTGGGCGGCATCGACACCGAGACCGTCATCGGCGCCAAGGTGGACGCCGTGTTCGGAGGCCTGGTGGAATACCACTTCCCCAGCAAGTGGACCTACGCCACGGCAGAGATCGAGATGAAGGAGATGATCGAGAAGAACTACGTCACCAAGACCGAACTGGGCACGGAGAAGACCGCCATCCACCAGGACTACACCAAGCTGGTGGACACCGAGGTCAAGGCGATCAACGCCAAGATCAAGACCGCCAACGACGACATCACCCTGGCCAACCAGAAGATCAAGACCGTGGCCGACGACGTGGCCACCCGCGCCACCAAGCAGGAGCTCAACGCCTCCAAGGAGGAGGTGACGGCCGCCTGCCAGAAGACCATCGCCGAGAAGACCGAGACCCTGGCCACCAGGAACGAGGTGGCCGCCACCGTGCAGAAGGTGGCCACCTCCGTGGAGCAGGTGGCCGCCACGGTGAACAACCAGGCCGCGGACATCAACAACATGGCCGCCACCGTGAACACGCTCTCGGAGAACGTCTCGGTGCTCTCCACGGCCGTGGAGTATATGTGAAACGCACCGCCACAGGAGTACGCCCGTGAACGAACCCGACAAGCCGCGCTTCGCCTTCGAGATCGAAGGCTTCGACCACGACGCCTTCCACGTGGTGCGCTTCACCGGCGAGGAGGGCCTCTCCAGGCTCTTCCGCTTCGAGGTCACGCTCTTCGCGGGCGACAAGGACGTGGACTTCGACAAGGCCCTGGCCGCGCCCGCCACGCTGACCATCCGCCGCCGCGAGGGCGACGTGGCCTTCCACGGCATCCTGGAGAGCCTGGACCAGACCACCCGCTCCGGCCCCCACACCTTCTTCCGGGCCGTGCTCGTGCCCAAGGCCTGGCTGCTCACCCAGACCACCCACCACCAGATCTTCCTGCACCAGGACATCCCCCGCACCCTGGAGCAGGTGTTCCAGGACGCCGGACTCTCCTCCGGGCTGGACTTCCGCTTCGCCCTCTCGGGAACCTACCCCCAGCGCGAATTCGTCTGCCAGTACGGCGAGACCCACTACGCCTTCGCCTCCCGCTGGATGGAGCACGAGGGGCTCTACCACTTCTTCGACCGCAAGGCCTCCGGCGACGTGCTGGTGGTCACCGACGCCCTCACGGCCCACAAGCCCATGCCGCAGGGCCACCGCCTGCGCTACTCGCCCCCCTCCTCCATGCAGGTGGGGCACGAGGAGGAGGTGGTCACGGACTTCGCCCTGCACCAGCGCCGCCTGCCCAAGGACGTGGTGCTCAAGGACTACGACTACGAGAAACCCTCCCTGGACCTCACGGCCAAGGCCCCGGTCAAGAACACCGGCCAGGGCACGCTCTACCTCTACGGGCAGCACTTCAAGACCATCGCAGAAGGCGAGCGCCTGGCCCGCGTGCGCGCCCAGGAGCTTCTCTGCCGCGAAAAGCTCTACGCCGGGGTCTCCTCCATCCCCTTCGTGCGCCCGGGCCACACCTTCGAGATGTCGCGCCACTTCACCGGCGGCTTCAACCGCGAGTTCCTCACCATCGGCTGCCGCCACGAAGGCTCGCAGGAGGCCTGGCTCGTCTCGGGCCTGGGCCTCTCCTTCGGCAAGAACCGCGACACCCTGCTCTATTACCGCAACGCCTTCACGGCCATCCCCTCCGACGTGCAGTTCCGCCCCGAACTCACCACCGAGCGCCCGCGCATCGCCGGAACCCTCCCGGCCAAAATCGACGCCGAGGGCTCCGGCCAATACGCCGAAGTGGACGCCCAGGGCCGCTACAAGATCATCCTTCCCTTCGACCTCTCGGGCCGCAAGGACGGCCACGCCTCGGCCTGGGTGCGCATGGCCCAGCCCTACGCCGGCCAGGGCCACGGCATGCACTTCCCCCTGCACAAGGGCGCGGAGGTGATCGTCTCCTTCCAGGACGGCGACCCGGACCGACCCCTCATCGCCGGGGCCGTGCCCAACCCCGAGACCGCGAGCCCCGTCACCGACGCCAACCAGACCCAGGCCCGCATCACCACCGCCGGGGGCAACCGCATCCACATGGAGGACCAGGAAGGCAGCCAGCGCATCCTGCTGCACTCCACCCCCAAGGGCGACTTCGTGCGCATCGGGGAGCCCAACGACCCCTCCTCCGAATGGAGCGACCTGGGACAGGCCTTCGTGAACGCCGCCAAGGCCACGGGCGAGGCCATCAAGGAAATGGCCCAGTCCGGCATCAACATCACCACGCCCCAGTGGTTCAACGTCAAGGCCGAGTTCGCCAACACCGTGATCATCGTGGAGAACACCCAGACCAACCTGGGCCTCTACTCCTGCAACACCATCGGCCTCAACTACACGCTCAACGCGGGCATGAGCATCACCACCAACCTCGCCGCGCACACCGAATTCGCCCCCATCTGGTACGAAATGCGCGCCTCCGTGCGCCAGGCCGACGCCCAGAAGGAGCGGCTCATCGGCCAGGTGAACACCCTGCTGGGCCAGAAGAACACCCTGGCCGAGTCCGTGGACGAACTCATCGCGGCCAAGACCAACACCCTGGCCACCAAGGACGAGGTGACCGCCGCCAAGACCGACGTGGCCGCCGACGTGCAGCGCACCTACGCCACCAAGAACGAGCTCACCGCCCAGAAGGACACCATCTCCGCCGACTACACCCAGGCCATCGCCAACAAGACCTCCACCCTGGCCTCCAAGGAGGAGGTGGCGGCCACCAAGGACGAGGTGATCGCCGAGGGCAACCAGATGGCCGCCCAGCTCACCCAGATGATCAACGAAAAGACGGCCCTCACCGTGAACGTCACCAACGTCACGGCCGACAACGTGCTCATGGCCGGAACCTTCATCGTGCTCTAGGCGCGGCAAAGCGCATCGCAAACCATGAGACGCGCCCGCACCATGACGCCGCCCCGCTCCGAGGGGCATGGACTTCGACCGGGAGTTCATGCACAACGCATGAAAGGGGACCTGCGCGCGCAGGCCCGCCCCCCGGACAGGGACCGCGAGGCCCGGCCGCCGCTGTCCGTCCCGGTTTCCCCCCGTGCAACGGCCCAGGACGCGCCCTTCCGCGCGCCTCATTCCTCGTAGAGGACCGGCAGGCCATGTCCGAAGACGATCCCAAATTCCGTTTCGAAATCCAGGGCTTCCCCGCCGAAGCCTTCCATGTGGCGCGCTTCGAGGGCGAAGAGGGGCTAAGCGCCCTCTACCGCTTCGACATCACCCTCGTGGCCCAGGACCCGGACCTGGACTTCGACGCCGCCCTGGCCGCGCCCGCCGTGTTCACCATCGCCCGCCCCGGGGGGGACATCCCCTTCCACGGCGTGCTGGAGCGCTTCGAGCTGCTCTCGGTCCCAGGCAAGCGGGCCGTCTGCCGGGCCGTGCTGCGCCCCAGGGCCTGGTGGCTCACCCAGTCCACC
>NZ_JBZVFJ010000055.1:0-23555 GCF_058402725.1 Fundidesulfovibrio sp.
GGCGGCGGCACGTTCATCCGCTCCCGCCTGGCCTCCCTGGACCCCGCGCGCCGCGTGGCGCGCCTGGAAAACGGCATGGCCGTGGGCTACGACGTGTGCTCGCTCAACACAGGCTCTGCCGTGCCCTCCTCCGTGGCCGGGTGCGGGCGGCCCAACGTCTTTCCCGTGAAGCCCATCGAGAACCTCCTGGAGGCCAAGCGGCGCATCGAGGCCGTGGCCGAACTGGGCCGCACCGCCAAGGTGCTGGTGGCCGGGGGCGGGGCCGCCGCCTTCGAGCTGGCGGGCAACGCCTGCGCCCTGATCGGCTGCGCCTGCTCCGAGACGCCCGACATTTCCCTGGCCCCCGGCGGGGGGTTCCTGCGCCGCTTCCCGGAGCGGGTGCGCCTGCTGGCCCACCGCTCCCTGGCGCGCCGGGGCATCAAGATCTTCGAGGGTCTGGGCGTGGCCCGCCTGGAGGAAGACCGGGCCGTGCTCACCGACGGCCTGCGCGTGCCCTACGACGTGGCCCTGCTGGCCGTGGGCGTGCGACCCCAGCCGGACGTCTCCCGCTTCGGCCTCGCCGCCGGCCCGAACGGAGGCCTGCTGGTGGACGCCTTCCTGCGCAGCGTGAGCCGCCCAGAAATCTTCGGCGGGGGCGACTGCATCGACTTCGGCCCCAAGCCCCTGGACAAGGTGGGGGTCTACCCGGTGCGCCAGAACCCCGTCTTGACCCACAACCTCCTGGCCGCCCTGGAGGAGCGCCCCCTCGCGCCCTTCTCCGACACCTCCGGCAACTACATGCTCATCCTCAACTGCGGAGACGGCCGGGGCATCCTGCGCAAAGGCCCCCTGGCCTACGAGGGCCAGACCGCCTTCTGGCTCAAGGACCGCATCGACCGCGCCTTCATGCGCTCCTTCCAGGTGAGCGGCGAACTGGAAGAGGACGACGCACCCGCTTGACCCCCGCCCCGCGCGGGCCTATCCTCCCGGTATCGTTCCAGCTCCAACCCACGGGACATCATGGACAAGAAACATCAGTTCACCCTCTGGTACGTGGTCGCGGCCTTCCTGGCCCTCTCCATCATCCAGGACTACTACGTGCGCAGCTACGGCCCCAAGACCCTGGCCTATTCGGATTTCCTCAAGGAGCTCAAGGCCGGACACATCCTGGAAGTGGCCATCGCCCAGGGCTCGCTCTCGGGAAAGATGAAGGTGGTCCAGGACGGCCAGGAGGCAGAGCAGCGTTTCGTGGCCCTGCGCGTGGACCCGGAAATCTCGGAGGAACTTTCCAAGTACAACGTGGACTTCCGGGGCCAGCCCGAATCCACCTTCCTGCGCGACCTCATGAGCTGGGTGCTGCCCGCGCTCATCTTCTTCGGCATCTGGTTCTTCCTCATGCGCCGCTTCAACCCGCAGGACCAGCTCCTGGGCGTGGGGCGCAGCAAGGCCAAGATCGTGGCCGAGGCCGACCTGACCACCTCCTTCGCAGACGTGGCCGGGTGCGACGAGGCCAAAGAAGAACTGCAGGAGATCATCGACTTCCTGCGCGAGCCCGAACGCTTCCAGAACCTGGGCGGGCGCATGCCCAAGGGCGTGCTCCTGGTGGGGCCGCCGGGCACGGGCAAGACGCTGCTGGCCCGGGCCGTGGCGGGCGAGGCCAAGGTGCCCTTCTTCTTCATCTCGGGGTCGGAGTTCGTGGAGCTCTTCGTGGGCATGGGGGCCTCGCGCGTGCGCGAACTGTTCACCCAGGCCCGCGAGAAGGCCCCCTGCATCATCTTCATCGACGAGCTGGACGCCATCGGCAAGGCGCGCGGGGCCAATCTCATGGGCGGCCACGACGAGCGCGAGCAGACGCTGAACCAGCTCCTGGTGGAGATGGACGGCTTCGACCCGCGCAAGGGCGTGGTGATCATGGCCGCCACCAACCGCCCCGAGACCCTGGACCCGGCCCTGCTGCGCGCCGGGCGCTTCGACCGCCAGGTGCTGGTGGACCGCCCCGACGTGAACGGCCGGGAGGCCATCCTGAACGTGCACGCCAAGAACGTGAAACTGGCCCCCGGAGTGGACCTGCGCGAGATCGCCCAGAAGACCCCCGGCTTCTCCGGAGCGGACCTGGCCAACATCATCAACGAGGGGGCGCTCCTGGCCGCCCGGCGGCGCAAGAGCGCCGTGGAGATGGACGATCTCTCGGAAGCCGTGGACCGCGTGATCGCGGGCCTGGAGAAGAAGAACCGCGTGATCAACCCCAAGGAGAAGAAGATCGTGGCCTATCACGAGACCGGGCACGCCCTGGTGGCGGCCTACACCCCGGGCTCGGACAAGGTGTCCAAGATCTCCATCGTTCCGCGCGGGCTGGGGGCATTGGGCTACACCCAGCAGCTGCCCACCGAGGACCGCTACCTGATGACGAAAAGCGAGCTCACGGGCAAGATCGACGTGCTGCTGGGCGGGCGCGTGGCCGAGGAGACCGTCTTCGAGGAGATCTCCACCGGGGCGCACAACGATTTGCAGCGCGCCACGGACATCGCCCGGGCCATGGTGGCCGAGTACGGCATGGGGCGCACCCTGGGGCTCTCCACCTACCCGCGCCAGGCCAGGCCCCTGTTCCTGAGCCCGGAGCAGGCCCCCCTGACGGGCAAGGAGTACAGCGAGTCCACGGCCGCCAAGCTGGACCAGGAAGTGAAGGACATCCTGGAAGAGGCCCGCGAGCGCGTGCGCGCCATCCTCACGGGACACCGCGACCAGCTGGAAGGCGTGGCCCAGGAGCTTCTGAAGAAAGAGGTGCTGGACGCGCAGGAGTTCGAGCGGCTGATCGGAAGGGGGGAATAGGGGGAATCAGTTTCCAGCTGAGGCACTCCGCATTAGTTCACGCCCACTTCCGCCCCTCCCCGCCTCCCCGTCGAGCCCGGGCGGCGGTCCGGCCGGTTCCACCCGGACCGTCACGCGGTAGCCCAGCGCCTCCAGGGCCATTTCCAGGTGGTCCCAGCGCGAGGCGTGGTACAGGTCCAGCAGGCGGCGCACGGACTTGGGGTCCGTGTGCAGCCGCGAAGCGAGCTTCAACTGGCTGACGCCCTGGCTCCGCATGGTCTGGTGTAACGTGAGCTTCACCTCGGCCATGGGCGGAATGTCCACGCAGGGTGCATCCCCGTCGGACGCGTTCGGCGCGGGGATGTCCTCGCCGTCGTCCACCATGGAGGCCAGCATGGTCAGAGCGGCGTCGCGCGCCATGGCCGCAGCCTCGTCCTCGTCCCGCCCGAAGCTCATGACCCCGGGGATCGCGGGAATCGTTGCGATCACCGATCCGTTCTCGTCGGGGATGAATTCGACTCGGTAGCGCAGCATCCTGCAACTCCTCGCGGTTGAGCCCAGGCCCATGCCAGGGCAGATGTGCCCCACGTCAAGCCCCCGCCCTTGACGCGCCGCCCGCGCGCGCCTTACTCCCCGAATGTGACCCTCGCCGACGTCTGGGACATCTGCCTCCACCTGGAGAACCATCTGCTGGCCCTCAACCAGGCCTACGGGGCGTGGGTCTATGCGGTGTTCTTCGCGGTGGTCTTCGCGGAGACGGGCTTCGTGGTCACCACGGCCCTGCCCTCGGACACGGTGCTCTTCGCCGTGGGGGCCGTGGCCGCGCGCGGCGGCGGGCTCGACCTCTGGTGGACCCTGGCCCTGGGCGTCTCGGCCGCCTTCCTGGGCGACGCCCTCAACTTCGCCATCGGCCGCTGGCTGGGCGGGCATGTGCTGGCGGGCGGGCGCATCCCCTTCATCTCGCCCGAATCACTCGCCAAGGCCCACGACTACTACGAACGCCACGGCGGAGCCACCGTGGTTGCCGCGCGCTTCGTGCCCGTGCTGCGCTCCGTGGCCCCCCTGGCGGGCGGCATCGTGCGCATGGAGTGGCGGCCGTTCCTCTTCTACAACGCCGTGGGCAAGCTGCTCTGGACGCCCCTCTACCTCTTCGGCGGCTACTTCTTCGGCCAGATCCCCTGGGTGCAGCGAAACTTCGGGGTGGCCATCTTCTTCGCCCTGGGCGCGCCGCTCCTGGGCGTGGTGGCCCGCATGGTCTACCTGAGCGTGGCCAAGGGGCGCTAGCAGCCTGCTGAAGACTCCTCGCTGGCTGCGTTGCATAGGAAAAGCCAACCCCTCACGAAGGTGAACTACGCATCGGGCTTGGCTTTTCCCCCGCGCCTTGCCAGCGGGTGATTTGAACAGGCCGCAAGAATCGACTTTTTACAGCGGGCGGACAGGGCCCCGGGCCCTCAGGCCCGGGCGATGAAGCCCCCGTTCTTGAGCGATTCCTTGTTGTAGAGGAACTCCCCGCCATCAAGGTCCGTGAACGTGCCGCCCGCGCCCAGCAGCACGGCGTGCCCTGCGGCGGTGTCCCACTCCCAGGTGGGGTTGAAGCGCGGGTAGACATGGGCCAGGCCCTCGGCCACCAGCCCGAACTTGAGCGCCGACCCGGCCGAGACCAGCTCGTGCTCCGGGTAGCGCGCCAGGTATTCCTCCAGGCGCGGGTCCGGGTGCGAGCGGCTGCCCACGGCCACCACGCGCGCCCCGGGCTCCGGGGGTGACACGCGCAGCGCCGTGCGCTCCCCGCCAACCACCTTCACGCTGCCCAGCCCGGGGCCGCCCGCATAGAGGATGTCCTTCACGGGCACGTAGACCACGCCGAACACCGGCCGCCGATTCTCCACCAGGCCGATGCACACGGAGAACTCGCCGTTGCGCTTCACGAACTCCTTGGTGCCGTCCAGGGGGTCCACCAGCCAGAAGCGCTTCCAGCGGGCGCGCTCCGGGTAGGGCGGCTTGGGAGACTCCTCCGAGAGCGTCGGGATGTCCGGGTGCAGCGCGGCCAGCGACTGCAGGATGATCTCGTTGGAGGCGCGGTCCGCGCGGGTGATGGGCGAGTCGTCCTCCTTGAGTTCCACGGCGAACTCGGTGCCGTAGACCTGGAGGATGGCCTGGCCCGCCAGGCGGGCCACGGCGCAGAGGGCGTCCCAGTCGAAAGAGGGCATGGGGGCTCCGTTGCGGTTGGGGTTCAGGGGGCGGCGGGACCGGCCGAGAGGGCGCGCCCGCGCTCCAGGGTCAGCACGTGGGTGATGCAGCGTGGAACCTCGCGGGCGTTGTGCGTGACCATCACGATCTGGCGGCCTTCGGCGGCCAGGGCGTCCAGGAGGTCCAGCACGGCGCGCCGCGCGCGGCGGTCCAGACCGCCCAGGGGCTCGTCCAGCAGGAGCAGGGGGGGATCGAAGGCCAGGGCGCGCCCGATCATGGCCCGCCTGGCCTGGCCCTGGGAGAGCGTGGTCACGGGGCGTCCTGCCAGGGCGGCCAGCCCCAGGCGCTCCATCCAGGCGCGGGCGGCTTCAAGCATCTCCGGCGTGGGGCGGTCGTAGGGGCCGTAGCTGCCGAAAAAGCCCGAGACGAAGGCGTCCTCCACGCTGAAGCCCTCGGGCCACTGGGCCTGTCCCTCCCAGGAGACCAGGCCCATGCGCGCGCGCAGGTCCCAGAGGCTGGCGTTTTCGGGCAGCCCGAAGCGGCGGACCGCGCCGGACGTGGGATGGAGGTCCCCGCTGAGGAGCTTCACCAGGCTCGACTTGCCCGCCCCGTTGGGTCCGCGCACCAGCCAGTGTTCGCCGGGGCGCACGCTCCAGGAGACGCCCGAGAGCGCCTCGCGCCCGGAGAGGACGAGGCTCGCGTCCTGAAGCTCCAGGACGGGCGCGCGGCTGGCGTGCCCCGGCCGGACTGCGACGGGCTCGGGGCCGCCGGAAACGCGCTGTCCGGGCGCGGTCCCGGACGCAGGGCTGTGAGCCGGATCGGGCGCGTCGTCCGCCGGAGAGGCGTCCGGTCCGTGCGCCGGGACGCCCGGGAGCGCGACCACCCGGCCCTGTTCCAGGTGGAGCGTTTCGCAGCCCTCCAGGCCCGGCGCGTGGTGGCTGGCCAGCACGACGCCCAGGCCCAGCGCGCCCAGGCGCTCCAGGGAGTCCAGCAGCGTGCGGCGCGATGTTGCGTCCAGACCGTCGGCGGCCTCGTCCAGGAAGATCCATTCCGGGGCGCGGCCCGGGCCGCCCTGGGGCGGGGCCACCAGGGCGCGGGCCAGCAGCACGCCCATGGCCTGGCCCTGGGAAAGTTCCAGGAAGGGCCGCCCGGCCAGGCGCTCCAGGCCCAGGGCGGCCAGGGCCTCCCGGGCGGCGGCCTCCTCGGCCTGCCCCACGCGCCCCGAGGGCAGCGGCGAATCCGTGAGGCCCGAGACCACCACGAGCCAGGCCTGGACGTTCCAGCCCATGGCGCGGTAGCGGTCGCGCAGTCCGGCCCCGGCCAGGCGGATGCGCGTCCGGGCCGGGATGGGGCTCCTGGTGGCGTGGCCGTCCACCACGTAGGCGCGCTCCCCGGCGAAGCCGCCGCCGGGCAGCTGGTCGGGCCAGATCTCGCCCCGGGCCAGGGCCAGCAGGGTGGACTTGCCCGCCCCGTTGTCCCCTGTGAGAAGATGGCGCGAGCCGGGTGCGAGCCGCCAGCTCACGCGGTCCAGGAGCCTGCGCCCGGCGCGGCTCACCACGGCGTCCTTGAGGATGATCTCGAGACTCATGGGCCGGGCATGTAGCGCCGGGCGCGGGAAAAGACCAGCGCCACGCGGGCCTTGCAATTCGGAGAGTAAACGGTCAGATTGAACCCTCAAAGCGATCCGGGGGGAAGCCGTGAGCACGTGCAGCGTATTGTTGGTGGACGACGAGGCCGAATTCATCGAAACCCTGGCCAAACGCCTGACCCGGCGCGGGCTCACCGTGCACCTGGCCTTCTCGGGCCAGGAGGCTCTGGATTTCCTGGCCGCCCACGAGGCAGACGTGGCCGTGCTGGACGTGAAGATGCCCGGCATGGACGGCATCGAGGCGCTCCAGAAGATCAAAGCCCTCAAGCCCGGGCTGGAGGTGCTCATGCTCACCGCCCACGCCAACGTGGAGGTGGCCATGCGCGGCATGGAGCTGGGCGCGTTCGACTACCTCATGAAGCCCGTTGAGCTGGAAGAACTCCTCTGCAAGATCCAGGACGCCAACAAGAAAAAGTGCCTCCAACAGTGATCTGACACAGTGTTCACACGCTTCAAGACCTTCTTCTCCAGCCTCATCGGCGGCCACCATCAAGGCGAGGGCATGTCCGACGAGGAGATTCTCGCCGAATTCAAGAAGCGCTACCACAATTTCCGACTGCTGCTCACCGCCAACAAGAAGACGCTCATGATCATGAGCGAGATGGAGCAGGCCCTGCGCGGCTCCTCCGTCTTCGGCATGAGCTTCGTGCGCTCCCAGGCCACCGCCGCCTCGGTGAACGTCTACCGCATCGTCAAGCACCTCTCCGAGATCGCCCCCGGCAAGTACGACGCCCTCTTCGAGCGCCTCAAGGACATCCAGGCCCAGATCGCGGCCGTGCTGGACCGCCAGCCCCAAACCGCCGCCACCGAGCTGGTGCTCCCCCTGGAGGCCGTGGACCGCGCCCACGCCGACCAGGTGGGCTCCAAAATGGCCAACCTGGGCGACATCATGGCCCGCGTGGGGCTGCCCGTGCCCCCGGGCTTCGCCGTCACCGCCCTGGCCTACAGCCGCTTCATGCGCGATTCCGGCCTGGGCGACGAGATCAACCGCCTCATCCAGGCCGTGGGCGCGGACGACCACGCCACCCTGCTGCCCCTGTGCTCGCAGATCCAGCAGATGATCCTGACCGCCCAGCTGCCCCCCGACGTGGCCGAGGCCATCCTCAAGGCCTATGTGGACCTGGAAGCCAGGACGGAGCCCGACGTGCGCGTCTCCATGCGGTCCAGCGCGCTGGGCGAGGACGCCATGGGGCAGTCCTTCGCGGGGCAGTTCCGCAGCGTGCTGGGCGTCTCGGCCGAGGAGCTGCTCATCGCCTACAAGGAGATCGTGGCCAGCAAGTACAGCCCCCAGGCCGTCACCTACCGCCTGGCCAAGGGCATCCCCAACGAGGACGTGGCCATGTGCGTGGGCTGCATGGCCATGGTCAAGGCGCGCAGCGGCGGCGTTATCTACTCGCGCAACCCCCTCTCCATCCGCGACGACGAAATCTACGTCCATTCCGCCTGGGGCCTGGCCAAGACCGTGGTGGACGGGGCCGTGGCCTCCGACCTCTTCGTGGCCAAACGCGGCGACCCGCCCCGCCTGACCGAACAGCGCATCGCCCGCAAGGACAGGCTCTACCTCTGCGACCCCGTGGAGGGCGTCTGCCGCCACGAGGAGGCAGGGGAAGCCGCCAGCGCCCCCAGCCTCACCGACGAGGAAGCCCTGCGCCTGGCCTCCATGGCCATCCGGCTCGACGAGGTGTACGCCGAGCCCCTGGACATCGAGTGGGCCATGGACCAGGAGCGCAACATCTTCCTGCTCCAGTGCCGCCCGCTCCAGCAGATCGAGGCCGGCCGGGCCAAGCGCCCCCCGGGGCAGTTCGGCCAGCCCCTGGCGGCCGGGGGCGTCACGGGAAGTCCGGGCGTGGCGGCGGGCACGGTCCACGTGGTGGCGCGCGACCTGGACATGCTCACCTTCCCCGAGGGCGGCGTGGTCCTGGCAGCCGACGCGGCCCCGCGCTGGGCCACGCTCCTGTCCCGGGCCTCGGCCCTGGTGTGCGAGCGCGGCAGCGTGGCGGGGCACCTCTCCAACGTGGCGCGCGAGTTCGGCGTGCCCGCCGTCATGGGCCTGGAGGGCGCGGTGGCGACCCTCGCGGGCAAAGGCGAGGTCACGGTGGACGCCGACGGCCTGGCCGTCTACCCTGGCCGGGTGGAGGCCCTGCTGGCCCTGGCCCCCAAGCGCGAAATGCCCCACGCCCAGTCGCCCATGCACGCCATCCTGCGCGAAGTGCTCGACATCGTGGCGCCCCTGAACCTCCTGGACCCCTCCGCGCCCGAGTTCGCGCCGGAGCATTGCCAGACGCTCCACGACATCACCCGCTTCTGCCACGAAAAGTCCGTGACCGAGATGTTCCGCTTCGGGCAGGACTTCCACTTCTCCAAACGCGCCTCCAAGCAGCTCAAGTACCGGGTGCCCATGAAGTGGTGGTTCGTGAACCTCGACGACGGCTTCACCCGCGAAATCACGGGCAAGTACGTCACCATGGAGGAGATCGCCTGCGAGCCGGTGCTCTCGCTCTGGGAGGGCTTCGTGGCCGTGCCCTGGGCCGGGCCGCCGCCGGTGGACGCGGCCGGGCTTCTGCACATCGTGGCCCACTCCACCGTGAACCGCAACCTCACACACGGCGGGGCCACGGAGTACGCCCAGGGCAACTATTTCATGATCTCCAGGCACTACATGTGCCTGAGTTCGCGCTTCGGCTACCACTTCTGCACCGTGGAGGCCCTGGTGGACGAGCGCGAACACGAGAACTACGTGAGCTTCCAGTTCAAGGGCGGCGCGGCCGAGCAGGGCAGGCGCGCCCTGCGCGCCAAGTTCGTGGGCGAGGTGCTCGAGAACTACAACTTCCGCGTGGAGATCCAGGGCGATGAGATGCGCGCCGTCTACGCCAAAGGCCCCATGGACCTCATGCTCGACCGCCTGCGCGTGATCGGCTACCTGCTCATGCACACGCGCCAGATCGACATGGTGATGACCAACGAGGCCATGGTGGAAGGCTTCCGCCTGAAATTCGCCAAGGACATCGGAGACATCCTGCGCCAGGCCGGCGAGCGCCACATGACCGAGGTGATGCGCGAGATGGCCTGAACGGCCCTCGCCAGGGATGCGCCCTCACAATCCGTCCACACGGATTTTCAAGACAAGCATCCAAAATTCCCTGTATTTTTGAAAGACGTCTTCCTGCTTATCAACATCGCGACCAGAGACCAGCTTCGGAAGCGCCGGGCCGCTCAGGCCGCCGGGCTCTCGCGTCCGGGCGGGGCCTTTGCGTCCAGGAAGCGCTTCACCTCGAGGTCGGCATAGACCACATGGTCCACCAGCAAGCGTTTGAGAAAGGCCAGCAGGTCCTTCTCCTTCACGCGCCCCTCGCGGAAGAGCTTCTCCTGGTGCATCCGCACGAGCCTCTTGAGTTCATCGTGCTCCTGGACATGGGCATGGAGACCGGGGTAGCCGATGGAGCGCATGAACGTCTCCTCGTCCCCGAAATGGTAGACCGTGTGCTCGCGCAGCCTGCTCAGGCGCGCGGCCAGCTCCTTGCCCGGCAGGCCCTGGCGCGTGGCGTCCAGCAGGTCCGTCGCCAGTTCGATGAACCGCCGGTGCTGGTTGTCCAGGGAAGGGACCCCCAGGCTCATGGACTCGTTCCATCCGATTTTCGTCACGACCGCCTCCACGCTTCGAGGATGCGTCGTGCACCTACACCGCGCATGTCGCGCGGGCGCGTTCACGGCGTGACGAAAAGGCGTCGGACGCCGCAGCTCACGAGGCCAGCTTCAGCAGCGCCACACCGGCCACGATGAGCCCCACCCCCGCCACGCGCGCCAGCCCCGCCGGGTCGCCGTGGAAGGCCACGCCCACCAGGAACGTCCCCGCCGCGCCGATGCCCGTCCACACGGCGTAGGCCGTGCCCATGGGGATGGACTTCTGCGCCAGCCACAAAAGCCAGCCGGAGAGCCCCATGCACGCCACCGCCAGGGCCACTCCCAGGGCCACCCTGCCCGGCGTCTGGGCCAACTTGAGCCCCACCGGCCAGCCCACCTCGAAAAGCCCCGCCACAATCAACCAGAACCACGCCGTACGCATCCCGATCCGCTCCCCGGCGGCCTACGCCGCCAAAACGACACACAAATTCCTTCTTCGGCCCCCTGCGGGCATTGACAGTCCGTCCTTTGCCGTCCATGACTCCACTATGCGAATCAAGGCAAACGCCAAGGAACCGGGCGGGGCTTACGCGTGAAAACCGTCGATTTCAAGCGCCTGCGCCTGACCATCATCCTCTGCACCCTGGGCTTCTCGCTGCTGCCCCTGCTGGTGCTGGGCCTCACGGTGAAACACCGCTTCGCGGTGGGCTACCAGGAGGCCCTGCAGGGCAACCTGCGCACCCTGGTGGAAAGCAAACGCAACGCCATCGACCTCTTCCTCACCGAGCGCCAGGCCCAGGTGGCCACCCTGGCCAGCGCCCTCACCCTGGAAGAAGCCTCGGACAAGGAAAACCTCGAACGCGTCTTTTCCCAACTCCAGGCCACCTCCCGCTACTACATCGACCTGGGCGTGATCGGCATGGACGGCAACCACCTGGCCTACGCCGGACCCTACAACCTCTCCGGACGCAACTACAAGAACGAGGACTGGTTCTCCAAGGTGGTGGCCAAGGGCGTCTACGTCTCCGACGTGTTCCTGGGCTTCCGGCAATACCCGCACATCATCATCGCCGTGTTGCGCCGCGAGGGCGGCAAGTCCTGGATTCTGCGCGCCACCATCGATTCCGACATCTTCGAGTCCTTCGTCAAGCGCGTCCAGATGGGGCGCACCGGCGACGCCTTCCTGGTCAACGAGAAGCTCGTGCTCCAGACCAGCCCGCGCTTCGGCGGCCACGTTCTGGAGGACATGCACCTGCCCTTCCGCGTGGACGGACGCTTCCAGGGCCTGCGCGTGGAGCAGATGGAGGTGAACCACCGCCCCTTCCTCTACGGCTGGACCTGGCTTGAGAACAAGGACTGGCTCCTCGTGATCCGCGAAGACCCCGTGGGCGAACTGCGCCCCCTCTTCGACGCCGAATACCTCGTCTGGGTGCTCATGGCCGGAGGCGTGGCCGTGATCGTAGCGGGCACGGTGCTCGTCACCAACTCCATGGTGGGCAGGCTCGAAAAGGTCGAACGCGAGATGGCCGCCCTGGACGCGAGCCTCACCCAGTCCGGCAAGATGGCCGCCCTGGGCAAGATGGCCGCGGGCGTGGCCCACGAGATCAACAACCCCCTGGCCATCATCCGCGAGCAGGCCGGATGGATCAAGGATCTCCTCGAGGAATCCGAGCTGACCGCAACGCCCCAGCACAAGGAGCTCTCCGAATCGGTGCACCGCATCGAACACCATGTGGAGCGCGCCAAGAACGTCACCCACCGCATGCTGGGCTTCGCGCGGCGCATGGAACCCGTCATGCAGTCCGTGGACGTGAACAAACTCCTGGGCGAGACGGTGCAATTCCTCAAGACCGAGGCGCTCCTGCGCAACATCGACATCCGGCAGGACTTCGCGGAGCACCTGCCCCCCACCAACTCCGACCCCACGCAGCTCCAGCAGGTGTTCCTGAACCTCATCGACAACGCCATCGACGCCGTGGGCAAGAACGGGCGCATCGTGCTCACCACGCGCCTCCGGCAGGACTCCAGCGAGCTGCGCGTCACCGTGGCCGACACCGGATGCGGCATCCCCCCCGACAAGCTCGACAAGATCTTCGACCCCTTCTTCACCACCAAGAAACCTGGTGAAGGCACGGGGCTCGGTCTCTCCATCTCGTTTGGCATCATCGAAAAACTCGGCGGCCGCATCACCGTGCAAAGCGTCGTGGGGCAGGGCACCACGTTCGACGTGTACGTTCCGGCCGCCTGAGGGGGTACGCATGGGTACGGCCCGCATCCTCGTGGTCGACGACGAGCGCGACTACAACGAGACCATCGTCAAGCGCCTGGCCCGGCGAGGCTTCCAGCCGCAGTCCGCCTTTTCCGGACAGCAGGCCCTGGAGGCCCTCGGCCGCGGCCCCTTCGACGTGGTGCTCCTGGATATCCTCATGCCCGGCATGGACGGCATCGAAACCCTGCGCGAGATCAAGAAGCGCTACCCCGGCCCCGAAGTGATCCTGCTCACGGGCCACGCCTCCGTGGAATCCGGCGTGCAGGGCATGTCCATCGGCGCCAACGCCTACCTCCTCAAACCCGTGGACTTCGAGGAACTCCTCGCCGCCATCGACCAGGCCCATGAACGCAAACTCCTTGGCGCGGATTCCCGCTAGCCCCCACCTGCTCGCCCTCCTGGCCGCCGGGCTCGCCCTGGCCGCCGCTGTCGCGCCCATGCCCTGGGCCGTCGCGCCTGCGCTGCTCGCGGGCGCCGCCTGCTGGCGCGCCCAGAAAACGCTCAGCGAATGCCTCGCACGCTCCGAATCGCAAAAGTGCGCCCTGGACGAACAGCTCTTCCAGTCCCAGAAGCTCGCCGCCATCGGAGAGGTCGCCTCCGGCATCGCCCACGAGATCAACAACCCCCTGGCCGTCATCACCCAGGAATCCGAATGGCTGGGCCACCTGCTCGCCCAGGAACGCCCCCCCCCTCGACGAGGCCCGCCAAAGCCTCGCCGCCGTACAGACCCAGGTGAACCGCTGCGCCGACATCACCCACAATCTGCTCAACCTCGCCCGCACCTGGAAGCCCATCCGCCAGCCCGCCGATCTCAACCGCCTCACCGAGGACATGGCGCGACTGGCCGAACGCGAAGCCCTGGCCAAGCACGTGAGCCTCACCCGGAGCTACCAGGAGAACATCCCCAGAATCCCCCTGGACCCCCCGCTCTACCGCCAGGCCATCCTCAACCTGCTGGTCAACGCCGTGCAGGCCGCAGGCGAGAACGGCCGCGTCGCCGTCTCCACCGGTTTGGAACCCGGCCGCAAACACGTCTTCACCCGCGTGGAGGACGACGGCCCGGGCATCAGGCCCGAACACCTCGGGCGCATCTTCGACCCCTTCTTCACCACCAAGTCGCCCGGCAAGGGCACGGGCCTCGGCCTTTCCATCACGCACCGCATCGTGGACCGCCTCGGCGGACGCATCACCGCCGCCAGCCCCCCGGGGCACGGCGCGGTCTTCACCATCACCCTCCCCCTGGACAACACGGAGAACACCCCATGAACTCCCCCGTTCGCCTCCTCTGCGTGGACGACGAGGAACGCTTCGTCACCACCCTCGCCAAGCTCCTCACCCTGCGCAACATGCAGGTCACCACCGCCCTCTCCGGCGAGGACGCCCTGGAGCGCTTCCAGCCCGGACTCTTCGACGTGGCCCTCCTGGACGTGAAAATGCCCGGGATCTCCGGAGTGGACCTGCTCACGGAACTCAAACGCCGCGACCCGGACCTGGAGATCATCATCCTCACCGGGCACGCCTCCGTGGACATCGCAGCCGACATCATGAGCCGGGGCGGCGCGGACTACCTGCTCAAGCCCTGCCCCACCGCCGACGTGGAGGCCAAGATCATCTCCGCCATGGAGCGCCGCGCCGCCCGCGCCGGGTGAACACCGCCGGGTGACCGCCCACGGATGAAGACTGCGGGCGCGGCGGCCGTCGCCGCGCCCGCAGGCCCGCCGCCTGACGGAGCGCTGTCCAGACAGGCTCCGGTCCGGTCACGACCGACGCTGCCGGTCTCCGCCAGGGCTCCGCCCCGAACCCCGCCAGGGCTCCGCCCTGGACCCGCAATTGCTTCGCGTCCACCACCGCACAGGTCTGCTGTGGACGGACACGCTTCCCCCCCCCCGACCGCTCCACCTGTGAACAAGACCCTTCGCCACGCTCCATGCGCCACTTCCATACCTTTTTGGTATTGTTTTACACTCTTTGCTAACCGCTCTTGCTAACAAGACAACATCCCGCATCATGCGTTGAAAAGCACACTTATCCGGTCGAATATGCGCCGCTTACCGGCCAATTCCTACCATTCGTGAGGTGAATATTGTCGCCGTCCCTCCTTTTGTGTAGGGTCACCCCACTTCGAGGAGGTCGCCCATGTACGTCGGACTCAAAATGCTCAAGTCCTTCCAGACCGTCACGCCCAAGACACCTGTGCTCCAGGCCCAGAAGCTCCTGGATCAGGCCGATCTCTGGATGCTCCTGGTCACCGACGGCGAACGCCTGGTGGGCTATCTGCGCTCCGAGGACATCTCCGCCGCACTGCCCTCGGTGATGACCACCCTGGACAAGCACGAGGCGCTCTACCTGGTGAGCAAGCTCACCGTGGACAAGATCATGCGCCGCGACATCACCACCGTGCCGCCGGAGCTGGAAATCGAGGCCGCCGCCGACATCATGTGCAGAAAGAACCTCGCCGGGCTGGCCGTCACCGACGCCAGGGGCACGCTGGTGGGCTACATCAGCCGCACCGTCATGCTCGAGGTGTTCGTGGAGGAGATGGGCTTCCGCGACGGCGGCTCGCGCCTCGTGGTGGAGGTGGAGGACCGCCGGGGCGTGCTCCACGAGCTCTCCGGCATCGTCCTGGAGCACGGCGTCTCCATCATCTCCACCGGAACCTTCTACCACGACGGGCAGCGCATGGTGGTGCTGCGCCTGGCCTGCGACGACGCCTCGCCCATCGCCGCCGCCATCCAGCAGCGCGGCTACCGCCTCATGTGCGCCGCCGACTTCGTGGCCGAGTGGATCCGCCAATGAACCTGCTGGCCGTGGAGGGCGTCACCCTCACCTTCCATGCCGTGGCCGCGCTGATGGACGTGAGCTTCACCGTGCCGGAAGGCCGGATCGTCTCGCTCATCGGCCCCAACGGCGCGGGCAAGACGAGCATGCTCAACTGCGTGAGCGGCCGCTACCGCCCGGACAGGGGCTCCATCACCCTGGACGGCCGCGAGCTGCTGGGCGTGCCCGCCCACAAGCGCACCAGCCTCGGGCTCTCGCGCACCTTCCAGAACATCGCCCTCTTCAAGGGCCTCTCCGTGCTGGACAACCTCATGCTCGGGCGGCACTCGCGCATGGAATACGGCCTGCTGGCCAGCCTCTTCTACCTGGGCAAGGCCCGCCGCGAGGAGGACGCCCACCGCCGCCGCGTGGAGGACGTGATCGACTTCCTCAACCTCTCCCCCTACCGCCACCAGGCCGCCGGGCGGCTGCCCTACGGCGTGCAGAAGCGCGTGGAGCTGGGACGCGCCCTGGCCGCCGAGCCGCGGCTCATCCTCCTGGACGAGCCCATGGCAGGCATGAACCTGGAGGAAACCGAGGACATGGCCCGCTACATCCTGGACATCAACGAGGAGTGGGGCTCAACCGTGCTCCTGGTGGAGCACGACATGGGCGTGGTGATGGACGTCTCCCACAAGGTGGTGGTGCTGGACTTCGGCCGCGTGCTGGCCGAGGGAACCCCCGCCGAGGTGAGCGCGGACCCGGCCGTGGTGGCCGCCTACCTGGGCAGCGAAGACGCCGTGTTCCTGGGGCGCTAGACCATGCAAACCTACCGCTCCACCCTGCCCCGCCTGCTCCTGGAGAACGCGCGGCGCGCGCCCGACGCCACGGCACTGCGCGAAAAACAGTGGGGCGTCTGGCAGGCCTACACCTGGAAGGACTATCTGGACATCACCGCCGCATTCGCCGGGGGCCTGGCCGAACTGGGCCTGGGCCGGGGCGACATCGTGGTGCTCATCGGAGACAACCGCCCCGAATGGCTCTGGGCCGAGCTGGCCGTCCAGTCCCTGGGCGGCGTGGCCCTGGGCCTCTACCAGGACGCCCCCGCCGACGAGATCGGCTACATCCTGGAGCTGGCCAAGACCAAGCTCGTGGTGGCCGAGGACCAGGAGCAGGTGGACAAGCTCCTGGGCCTGCGCGCCTCGCTCCCGGAGCTTCGCCACATCGTCTACCACGACGCCCGGGGCCTGACCGCCTACGCCGACGAAGGCCTCATGGACTTCGAGAGCGTGCGCCGCCTGGGCGAGAAGCGCGCCGGAGAGTTCGAGGCCAACCTCGACGCCCTCTCGCCCGACGACCCGGCGCTCATCGCCACCACCTCGGGCACCACGGGGCGGCCCAAGCTGGCCCAGCTCTCCCACGCCAACCTGCTCTGCATGGCCCACAACCTGGGCCAGGCCGACCCCAAGCGGTCCACCGACGAGTTCGTCTCCTTCCTGCCCCTGGCCTGGATGGGCGAGCAGATGATGAGCGTGGCCTCGGCCCTGCTCTTCGGCTTCAAGGTGAACTTCCCCGAGGAGCCCGACACCGTGCGGGAGGACATCCGCGAGATCGCCCCCCATGTGCTCTTCTCGCCCCCGCGCGTCTGGGAGAACATGGCCGCGGGCGTGCGCGTGAAGATCATGGAGACCACGCCCTTCAAGCGCTGGCTCTACAACCTCTGCATGCCCGTGGGCGAGCGCTGGGCCGACGCCCGCTTCCGGGGCGAGTCCCCGGGCCTGGGGCTCAGGCTGGCCTACTCCCTGGCGTGGCTTGCCCTTTTCCGCGCCCTCAAGGACCGCCTGGGCTTCACCAACATCCGCTCGGCCTGCACGGGCGGCGCGGCCCTGGGGCCGGACACCTTCCGCTTCTTCCACGCCCTGGGCGTGAACCTCAAGCAGATCTACGGCCAGACCGAGATCGCGGGCATCTCCTGCATCCACCAGGACGGCCGCGTGGACTTCACCAGCGTGGGCGCGCCCATCCCCGAGACCGAGATCCGCATCTCCGAGGAGGGCGAAATCCTCTCCAAAAGCCCCGCCGTGTTCCTGGGCTACTACCAGAACGAGAAGGCCACTGCCGAGGCCCTGGACGACGGCTGGCTGCGCTCCGGCGACGCGGGCTACTTCGACGACGCGGGCCGCCTGGTGGTCATCGACCGCCTCAAGGACGTGATGACCCTGGTGAGCGGCGCCCGGTTCTCGCCGCAGTTCATCGAGAACAAGGTGAAGTTCTCGCCCTACGTGAAGGAGGCCGTGGCCTTCGGCCGGGGCCGGGAGCACGTCTCGGCGCTCATCTGCCTGGACGCCGAGATCGCCGGGCGCTGGGCCGAGGGCCGCCAGATCACCTACACCACCTACCAGGACCTGGCCTGCCGCGAGGAACTCTACGCCCTGGTGCGCGAGGAGATCGCCCGCGTGAACCTGGAGCTGCCCGAGGAGCACCGGGTGCGCCGCTTCGCCCTGCTCTACAAGGAGCTGGACGCCGACGACGGCGAACTCACCCGCACCCGCAAGGTGCGCCGCCAGGTGGTGGAGGAGCGCTACGCCTCCCTGGTGGAGGCCCTGTTCGGCGCGCCCGGCACGATCGAACTCACGTCGGAGATCGTCTACCAGGACGGCCGCCGACGCACCATGAGCGGCGCGGTCCGCATCGAGGAAGTGTGATGGAATACTATCTCCAGCTGGTGATCTCGGGCCTCGTTGTGGGCTCCATCTATTCGCTGGTGGCCCTGGGTTTCGTGATCATCTACAAGGCCACCAAGGTGGTCAACTTCGCCCAGGGCGAGCTGGTGATGGTGGGCGCGTTCGCCTGCTTCTCGCTCACGGTGCAGTTCGGGCTGCCCTTCTGGGTGTCCTTCCCCATGACGCTCGCGTTCTCCACGCTCCTGGGCATGGCCATCGAGCGGCTCACGCTGCGTCCGCTCATCGGGGAGCCCACCATCTCGGTGATCATGGTCACCATCGGGCTCTCCTCGGTGCTCAAGGCTCTGGTGCAGCTCTTCTGGGGCACGCAGATCCGGGTGTTCCCCCAGGTGCTGCCCGCCGACCCGGTGGTGGTGGCCGGGCTGCCGGTCTCGCCGGTGTACGTGGCGGCCTTCCTGCTCTCCATCCTGCTCTTCGCGGCCTTCTCGCTCTTCTTCAAGTACTCGCGCCTGGGCATCGCCATGCGCGCCACGGCCTTCGACCAGGCCGCGGCGGCCAGCATGGGCATCTCCATCAAGAACATCTTCGCCATGTCCTGGTGCGTGGCGGCCATGGTCTCGGCCGTGGGCGGGGTGATCCTGGGCAACATCAACGGCATCAACTCGCAGCTTGGCCACCTTGGGCTCAAGGTGTTCCCGGCGGTGATCCTCGGCGGGCTGGACAGCCTGGCCGGGGCGGCCCTGGGCGGGTTGCTCATCGGCGTGCTGGAGAACGTCTGCGACGGCGTGGCCAAGGACGTGCTGGGCCTGGGCGGCTTCAAGGACGTGGCGGCCTTCATCGTGCTGGTGATGGTCCTGATGCTCAAACCCTACGGGCTCTTCGGAACCCGCCAGATCGAGAGGGTCTAGCCGTGAGCGCACCCTGCGGACTTTTCTTCACCTCCTACGCCCAGGAGTCGGCGCTGTTCCCGAGCCGTTTCCTCAAGGCGTGCATGGCCCTGTTCTTCGCGGCGCTGGTGATCGCGCCCCCGTGGATGAACAGCTACTACGTCTCTGTGCTCTGCCTGATCAACATCGCGGTGATCGGGGCTGTGTCGCTCAACCTGCTCACGGGCTCCTGCGGGCAGATCTCCCTGGGCCACGGGGCCTTCGTGGGCGTGGGCGCGTACACGGCCGGGGTGCTGGCGGCCAAGGGCGTGCCCTTCCTGCTGGCCCTGCCCGCCTCGGGGTTCCTGGCGGCCCTGGCCGGCATGCTCTTCGGGCTGCCTTCGCTTCGCCTCAAGGGCATCTACCTGGCCATCTCCACCCTGGCGGCCCAGCTGATCCTGGAATACGTGTTCCTGCACTGGGAGTCCGTCACCGGCGGCTCCAACGGCCTGGCGGTGATGCCCCCCGAGATCTTCGGCTACGCCTTCGACAACGACCTCAAGATGTTCTACCTCACCCTGGCGGCGGCCTCCCTGTGCGCCCTGGGCGCGGCCAACGTCCTGCGCTCGCGCCTGGGCCGGGCCTTCGTCTCCATCCGCGACCACTACCTCTCGGCCGAGATCGTGGGCGTGAGCCTCTTCGGCTACAAGCTGCGCGCCTTCGGGTTGAGCTCCTTCCTGGCGGGCGTGTCCGGGGCGCTCTGGGCGCACTACACCATGTTTCTGAGCCCCGAGCAGTTCGGCATCGGGCTCTCCATCAGCTACCTGGCCATGATCATCATCGGCGGCATGGGCCGCGTGGCGGGCGCGGTCTACGGGGCGGTGTTCATCACGGCGCTGCCCGAGGCGCTCAACGCCCTGTCGGCCACTGCCGAGGCCTGGATGCCCGGCATGGCCTCCAACCTCATGGCCCTCAAGGGCGGGGTGTTCGGCCTGGCGCTCATCCTCTTCCTGCTCTTCGAGCCCGAGGGCCTGGCGCACCGCTGGCGGCTCATCAAGGCCTACTGGAAACTCTACCCCTTCGCCCACTGACCCCAAAGGAGGCCCACACCATGCATTCCACACTCAAACGCCTGCTCCTGGCGGCCGCGCTGGCCGCACTGTCCTGCGCCCCGGCCCTTGCCCAGGAGTACGTCATCGGTTCCCTGCAGGATCTCTCCGGCCCCACCGCCGACGTGGGCAAGCCCTACGGCGACGGCATCCGCGACGGCGCGCGCTACATCAACGAATCCGGCATGCTGGGCCAGGCCAAGGTGAAGCTCATCGCCGTGGACTACGCCTACAACGCCCAGCAGGCCCTGGCCGCCTACAAGAAGTTCACCTCCCAGGACAAGATCCTGGCCCTGCAGGGCTGGGGCACCCAGGACACCGAGGCCCTGACCCAGTTCGTGGCCCGCGACAAGGTGCCCTGCATCTCGGCCTCCTACTCGGCGCACCTCACAGAGGGCTCCAAGGCCCCCTACAACTTCTTCGTGGCCGCCGACTACTCCACCCAGATCCGCGGCGCGCTCAAGTATTTCAAGGACAACTGGAAGGAGCAGCGCGCCCCCAAGCTGGCCCTGGTCTTCCCCAACCACCCCTACGGCCTGGCCCCCATCCCCGCCGCCAAGGACTACGCCAAGGAACTGGGCTTCGAGCTGGTGGGCGAGGAGAACGTGGACCTCAAGGCCATGGACGCCACCGCCCAGCTCCTTCGCCTGCAGAAGGCCGCCCCCGATTTCGTCTGGATCGGCGGCACCACGCAGTCCACGGCCGTTGTGCTCAAGGACGCCCAGAAGATGGGCTTCAAGACCCGCTTCTTCACCAACATCTGGGGCTCCGACGAGAACCTGCCGCCCCTGGCCGGATCGGCCGCAGACGGCGTGGTCTCGCTGCAGACCGCCGTCAGCTACGGGCAGGACGTGCCCGGCATGAAGGCCATCGAGAAGCTCACCGAGGGCAAGCCGCAGATGACCCATTACATCCGCGCCTTCGCCTCCATGCTGGTGATGGCCGAGGCCATCAAGCTGGCCCAGGCCAAAGGCCCCGTGACCGGCGAGACCCTCAAGGCCGCCCTGGAGAGCCTGCGCGACTACAGCCCCATGGGACTTACGCCGCCCATCTCCTACTTCCCGGAGGACCACCGCCCCAACATGTCGGTGATGCTCTACACCTTCGAGAACGGCAAGATGAAGCTCCTGGCCACCCAGACCCTGGAGCGCAAGAAGGAATGGCTGGGCAAGTAGCCCGTTCGGACGCCGCCCCGGTCACGGCCGAACAGGCAGGGGCCGGGGCGGCCTGAACAGGCCCGGCGCGCACCCGCCGCCCCAGGGCGGCGCAACCCGACGATCAAAGGACTCTGCGTGGATCTCCTGACGGTGGAAAACCTGGAAGTCGTCTACAACGACGTGGTCCTGGTGCTCAAAGGGCTCTCCCTTTCGGCGGCCGAGGGGCGCATCACGGCCCTTCTCGGGGCCAACGGGGCTGGCAAGTCCACCACGCTCAAGGCCGTGTCCGGCCTGCTGGCGGGCGAGGACGGCGAGGTCACGGCCGGGCAGGTGCTCCTGGCCGGGGAGCCCGTCCAGCGCCTCACGCCCGAGAAGATCGTGCGCAGGGGCGTGTTCCAGGTGATGGAGGGGCGGCGCGTCTTCGAGGACATGACCGTGGAAGAGAACCTGCGGGCGGGCGGCCACACGCGCCCCTCCTCGGAGATCAGGCCCGGCATGGAGCGCGTCTACGGCTACTTCCCGCGCCTGGCCGAGCGCCGACACCAGCTGGCGGGCTACATGTCCGGCGGCGAGCAGCAGATGCTGGCCATCGGCCGAGCCCTCATGGCCAGGCCGAAGCTCCTGCTCCTGGACGAGCCGTCCCTTGGGCTCGCGCCGCTCCTGGTGGAGGAGATCTTCGAGATCATCCGCCGGGTCAACGCCGAGGAGGGCGTCACGGTGCTCCTGGTGGAGCAGAACGCCCGGGCGGCCCTCTCCCTGGCCGAATACGGATTCATCATGGAGAACGGTCGCGTGGTGCTCGACGGCCCCTCCAGGGATCTCATGAGCAATCCCGACGTGCAGGAGTTCTACCTGGGGCTCTCCCACGGCGGCGAGAAGAAGACCTACCGCGACGTGAAGCACTACCGTCGCCGCAAACGCTGGCTGGGCTGACCCGCCTGCCGCGTCTCGCCCCCGACGAAGCAATCGGGCGAAGCAATCGGGCGAAACGCCACGCGGACGCACCCGACGACGCCCCCAAGGAGCGACCATGACCCAAGCCCCTCCATCCCTGGAGTTCATCCCCGCCCCGGAGCGCCGCGAAGCCCTCTGGGCGCGCCTTGCCGGGCATCTGGAGCACGCCTTCGCTCAATGCCCCGAGGCGCGCGCCCGCATGGAGCGGGCCGGACTCACGCCCGGGGACGTCCGTTCGCCTGAGGATTTCGCGCGCATCCCCCCCCTGCGCAAGAAGGACCTCAAGGCCGTGCAGGCCTCGGGGCCTCGCCTGGGCGGGCTCTCCACCGTGGACCTGGGCAGGCTGCGCCGCCTCTACCAGTCCCCCGGCCCCCTCTACGACCCCGAAGGCCGCGAGCCCGACTTCTGGGGCTGGACCGAGGCCTTCCGCGCCGCCGGTTTCGAGGCGGGCGACCTGGCCGTGATGACCTTCAGCTACCACCTCACCCCGGCAGGGCACATGCTCGAGGAGCCCCTGCGCGAACTGGGCTGCGCAGTGGTCCCGGCCGGTCCCGGCAACACCGAGGTGCTCGCGGAGCTGCTGGCTTCGCTGCCGGTCACGGCCTTCGTGGGCATGGCCTCCTTCCTGCGCGCCCTGGGCGAGAAGGTCCGCGCCGCCGGGCTGGACCCGGCCCGCGACCTTTCGGTGCGCAAGGCCTTCGTGGCCGCCGAGCGCCTGCCAGAGTCGCTTCGCCGCGAGGTGGAGGAGATGTTCGGGGCCAGGGTGCGCCAGGGCTACGGCACGGCCGACGTGGGGGCCATCGCCTACGAGTGCGACGCCCTGGAAGGCATGCACTGCTCAAGCAGGGGCTGGGTGGAGGTCTGCGACCCGGCCACCGGGGAACCGCTGCCCCCCGGCGAGATGGGGGAGGTGGTCTTCACGCCCTTCGTGCGCGCCTACCCCCTGGTTCGCCTGGCCACGGGCGACCTCTCGCGCCTGGTGGAGGCGCCCTGCCCCTGCGGGCGCACGTCCCCGAGGCTCGCGGGCATCCTGGGGCGCGTGGACGACACGGTGAAGATCAAGGGGCAGTTCGTCTATCCGGCCCAGGCCGCCGAGGCCCTGGCCGCCTTCCCGGGCGTGGACGCCTGGAGGCTCGTGGCCACGAATCCCGACGGGCGCGACTGCCTCACCCTGGTCTACGAGGCGTCGGCGGACGTGGACGAGGCGGCGCTCACCGAGGCCTTCCGCCTCCGCTGCAAGCTGCGCCCGGCCCTGGAGCGCGCCCGGGCCGGGTCCATCGACCCCGCCCTGCCCCGCCTGGAGGACCGCCGCACCTGGGATTGAACGCCCCCCCCCGACGGACTCGCCTCCGGACGAAAGGCCAAGCCGCGTGCCCCATGCCCGAAGGGCGCATGGGATCGCTTCCGATGCGGAGCATGGAGGGCAAGACTTCGCGGCCAGTGGACTTTCAGGGAGGATGCGGGTCAGACCCTGGCGCTCCCGACCGGACTGGGTGACCCAGCTCTTCGTCCGTGC
>NZ_JBZVFJ010000056.1:0-23418 GCF_058402725.1 Fundidesulfovibrio sp.
CCTTGCGGTCGAAGATCGCGGCCGCGTCGGCCTGAGCCATCACGCCGCGCAGGCCCACGGTGCGGTAGACTTCGCTCCACACGGCGTCCAGCGCCGCCAGGGGCGTGGAGACCGCCCGGTAGAACGCGCGGCCCACCAGGGCGTAGAGGCGCTCGAAATCCGCCAGCCTGCCGGGAAGCGGCGCCCAGAACCTGCGGGTGAGCGCCAGGGCCAGTCCGCCGAAGGCCGTGAGCGACAGGGCCTGGAAGACGCTCCAGCCCGAGTAGGGATGGAAGTCCACGGGGTTGGGCAGGATGGCGTACACCGCGCCCGGGAACGCGCCGATGCCCAGGCACAGGAGCGCGGCGGCGGCCATGGCCAGCTTGCGGTTGGCCGCCACGGGGGCGGCGGGCTCGGGGGCCTGGCCCTGCCCGAAGAACACCAGCCAGGGCAGGCGGATGCCCACGGCCAGGATGGCCGCCAGCGCGCCCAGTTCCAGGGCCAGGCCCAGGGGCTGGGAGTACTCGAAGGCCGCCGTGATGGTCATGGACTTGGTGGTGAAGCCCGAAAAGAGCGGCAGGCCCGAGGTGCTGGCCGCCGCCGCCAGGTAGCAGACCAGCACGAAGGGCATCTTCGAGGCCAGCCCGCCCAGCCGGTCCATGCGCATGGTGCCGCAGGCCGTGAGCACCGCCCCGGCAGCCATGAACATGAGCCCCTTGTACACCACGTGGGCCACGGCGTGGGCGCAGGCCCCGTTGATGGCCATGGCGCTGCCCACGCCCACCCCCGCCACCATGAAGCCCACCTGGGCGATGGTCTGGTAGGCCAGGGAGCGGCGCACGTCGTTCTCCACCAGGGCGTAGAGCCCGGCGTAGAGGGTCATGGCCGCGCCCAGGGGGGCCAGGGCGTCCAGGCCCGCGAAGCCCCGGGCCAGCACGTAGACGGCGGTCTTGGTGGTGAAGGCGCAGAGGTACACCGCGCCCATGGCCGAGGCCTCGGGGTAGGCGTCGGAGAGCCAGGCGTGCAGGGGCACCACGGCGGCGTTCACCGCGAAGCCGCCCAGTATGAGCCAGTCGTAATACGCCAGCTCGCTTCCGGAGCCCAGGTGGCCGAAGGCGAAGCTCCCGGTGGCCTTGGCCCGCAGGATCAGCCCGAAGAGCAGGAGCACGCCGCCGAAAATGTGGAAGAGGAAGTAGCGGTAACCCGCCGCGATGGCCGCGTCGGTGCGCCGCAGCCAGATGAGCAGCGTGGAGCCCAGGGTGGTCACTTCCCAGAAGATGAAGAGCGTGATGAAGTCGCCCGCGAACACGCAGCCCAGCGCCCCGCCCACGTGGAGCGCCGCCGCCGCCGGTTCCGCCGGGGTCTTGGAGTCCATGGCGTACACCGCGCCCACCAGCGACTGCACCGCGAAGACCCAGGCGAACACCAGGCAGAGCTTGTCCACGCGCCCGAGCGAGAGGGCCGTGCCCATCCACTCGAAGCGTGAGAGTTCCAGGGAGTGGCCGTTCAGGGCCAGGGTCAGCGAGGCGGCCGTGAGCACCGCCAGCGCAGGCGGCACCAGCGTGAGCGCCCGCCAGCCCGGCACGCGCGACAGAAACGGCAGCACCATGGCCAACAGGATGAAGGCCCAGGCCGGATTGACGAAGAACACCTGATCAGCCGTCATGTCCGTCCTCCTCCCAGCGGGTCATGGGCCGCAGGGCCAGGCCTCCGGCAAGTGCGAGCGCCGTGCCGCCCAGGAGCCCGAACAGGGGCCAGAAGCCGTAGAGGGACTCGGCGGCGAAATGCGGGTGGTGCGGGTGCACGAAGAGCCCGGCCACCACCAGGACGCCCAGCACGGCCCCCAGGGCCGCCCAGCGGCGGGTGAGACGCGCGGTTCTGGAATCGCTGGCCATTCTAGTAGCCTCCGAAGACCTGCGCGAAGCGCAGGAAGGTGTCGGGGAACACGCCCAGGTAGAGCGAGATGAGGGCCGTGGCGGAGAGAGGGATCACCATGGTCAAGGGGGCCTCGCCGTGGTGGTGGTGCTCCGATCCCTCGGGCGCGGGCTTGAAGAAGGCCCGGTAGACGATGGGGGTGAAGTAGGCGGCGTTGAGCACCGTGGACGCGCCCAGGGCCAGGAGGATCACCAGCTTGTCGGCCTGGAGCGCCCCCCCGGCCAGGAGCCACTTGGTGGCGAAGCCGCAGGAGGGCGGCACGCCGATCATGGAGAGGCTGGCCACGGCAAAGGCTGCGAAGGTGAAGGGCATCTGGCGTCCCAGGCCGTCCATGAGGCTGATCTTCTTCAGGTGCGCGGCCACGTAGATGGCCCCTGCGGCGAAGAAGAGCGTGATCTTGGAGAAGGCGTGGTGCGCGATGTGCGCCAGGCCCCCCTGCACCGCCATGGGCGTGAGCAGCGCCACGCCCAGGATCACGTAGGAGAGCTGGCTCACGGTGGAATAGGCCAGCCGGGCCTTGAGGTCGTCCTTGGTGAGGGCGATCACCGAGGCGGCCACCAGGGTGAAGGCCGCCAGGTAGGCCGTTGCCATGCCCATGCCCAGGGCGTCCATGGCCTCCACGCCGAAGCCCGAGAGGATCACGCGGGCCAGGGAGAACACGCCCGCCTTGACCACCGCCACCGCGTGCAGCAGGGCCGAGACCGGCGTGGGGGCCACCATGGCCCCGGGCAGCCAGTTGTGCAGGGGCATGATGGCGGCCTTGGCCAGCCCGAAGAGGTAGAGGAAGTAGGTGACGCGCACGAGCGTGGGGTCGGCGTCGGCCGGGAAGATGCCGTGCACGGCGTCGGAGAGGTTGAAGTCGAGCGTTCCGGCCAGCACGTAGGTGAGCGTCATGGCGGGCAGCAGGAAGAGCTTGGAGGAGCCCATGAGGTAGACCATGTACTTGCGCGCGCCCGCGAAGCCCTCCTCGTCCTGGTGGTGGGCCACCAGGGGATAGGTGAAGACGGTGATCAACTCGTAGAAGAGGTAGAGCGTGAACACGTTGGCCGAGAAGGCCACGCCCAGGGCCCCGAAGATGGCCACCGCGAAGCAGAAGAAGTAGCGCGTCTGGGCGTGTTCGTTCAGCGAGCGCATGTAGCCGATGTTGTAGCTGGTGGCGAACATCCAGAGGAAGCAGGCCACCAGCGCGAAGATCAGCGCCAAGCCGTCGGCGCAGAAGCTCACCGTCACCCCCGGCAGGAGCGTGAAGAGCGTGAACTTGAGCACCTTTCCCGAGAGCACCGCCGGGGCGAGCCACAGCGTGGAGGCGAAGGCCAGGAAGCCGGCGACGAAGCTCGCGCCCTCGCGCCGGTTGGGGTTCGCGCCCAGCTTCCACACGGCCAGGGGGGCCAGGAACGTGATGGCCAGGGGCAGGAGCATCCTGGGGCTTTCGATGGTTTCCAGCATGGCTACCCCTTGAGTTCGGAGACGGCGTCCACGCCCGCGCTCCCGAAACGGCCCCGGACCACGTAGACGATGGCCAGCACCAGGGTTGATTCGGCGGCCGCGAGGCCCATCACGAAAAGCGTGGTGGACTGGGCCAGGGCGTCGGGCATGGGCGTCAACTGTCCCGCCGCCACCACCGCGAGGCCCGCGCCGTTGAGCATCAGTTCGACGCTGATGAGCATTCCCACCAGGCTCCGGCGCGCCAGGAGCCCGAAGATTCCCACGCCCAGGAGCCCGAAGGCCACCAGTTGATAGAGCGAAAGCGCGTTCACGCCCCCTTCCTCCTTTCGAAGGCCAGGAGCACCGCCCCGGCCATGGCCGCGAAGAGCACCACCGAGATCACCTCGAAGCCCAGCAGGTACTGCCCCAGGAAGGTCTCGCCCAGCTGCGCGGGGGAGACCTCGGCGGCAACGCCTACCAGGGCGGGGCCGTGCTTGAGGCAGGCCGCCGCCAGAAGCCCCGCCACCGCCAGGCCGATGGCCCCGGAGCGCAGGAGCCTGCCCCGGTCGCCCGGGCGGGCCTCCTCGGCCTCGGCCTGGGCGCGCGTGAGCATGATGGCGAAGAAGATGAGCACCACCACGGCCCCCACGTAGATGAGAATCTGCATGAGCGCCACGAACGGCGCGGCGATGAGCACGTAAAGCGCCGCCACCCCCATGAGGGAGATGGTCAGGCCCAGGAGCGCCCGCACCAGGCTCCCGGCCGTGACGGCCCACACCGCGCCCCCCAGCGTGATGAGCGCGTAGAGGGCGAACGACGCGTTGACGACGAATTCTTTCACGACTTGCCCCCTTCCCGTCCGGACTGTCTGCGCAGCCTGGCCATGAGGTCCAGCTCGAAGGTTTCCCGGGCGTCTCCGGCGAAGTAGACGTTGGAGGAGAAGCGGATGGACCCCGCCGGGCAGTTCTGCACGCACAGGCCGCAGAGGCTGCACGTGTGGTAGGTGAGGTGGTAGCCCAGGAGCTTGCGCGCCACCGGGGCCTGGCTGGGCGGCGCGGCCCGGAACTTGGGCGTGGGCATGAGCAGGTCGCTCATGGTGTGCGCCACGGAGGGCGGGGCCTCGGCCGGAGGCGGGTCCTCGGCCTCCACGCGGATGCAGCGCGAGGGGCACAACTCCATGCACAGGCCGCAGCCCACGCAGCGGGCCAGGGCCGGATCGCCGTCGGTCCCCACCAGTTCGATGTGCCCCCGGAAGGTTGCCAGGGCGTCGCGCGGCACTTCCTGGCGGGGATAGTGGACGGTCTCCTGGGGGCGCAGGAAGTTGGTTCCCGTGACCTTGAGGCCCACCACCATGCTCTTCAGGCCCGAGAGGGCCTCCGAGAACGCGGCTACCAGTCCCATCTTACGCGCCCCCCCACAGTTTGACGCAAAAGGCCGTGAGCACCAGGTTCACCAGGGCCAGGGGCATGAGCCAGCGCCAGTTGAGGTTGAGAAGCTGGTCGAAGCGCACGCGGGGATACGTCCAGCGCATGAAGATGATGAGCGTCACCAGGGCGTACATCTTGGCCAGGAACCACCACGGACCCGGCGCCCACGGCCCGGCCGCGCCGCCCAGGAAGAGCACCGTGGCCACGCAGCTCACCACGAGCATGTTGGCGTACTCGGCCAGGAAGATGATGCCGTTGCCCATGCCGGAGTATTCGGTGTGCACGCCCGCAGTAAGTTCGGACTCGGCCTCGGCCAGGTCGAAGGGGGCGCGGTTGGTCTCGGCCACGGCGCAGACGAAGTAGATGAAGAAGGCCAGGGGCTGCACGAAGACGTTCCACTGCCAGGGCCAGTTGCCCTGGTGGGCGGCCACCTCGCGCAGGTCCAGGCTGCCGGTGAGCATGGCCACCGCCAGCACCGAGAGGAGCAGCGGGATCTCGTAGGCCACGGCCTGGGCCACGGCGCGCGCCGCGCCCAGGAGCGACCACTTGTTGTTGGAGGCCCATCCGGCCAGGCACAGGGCCAGCACGTTGAAGCCCGCGAAGGAGAGGATGAGCACCAGCCCCAGGTCCGTGCCCAGGCCCCAGAGGTTCTCGCTGAAGGGCATGGCGATGAACATGAGCGGCACGGGCATGAAGGCCATGAGGGGGGCCGTCCAGAAGAGCAGCGCGTCGGCCCCCCTGGGGGTGGCCAGCTGTTTGCCCACCAGCTTGCCCGCGTCGGCCAGGGCCTGGAGCAGGCCGTGGGGCCCCACCTCGAAGGGGCCTGGGCGGCGCTGCACGTGGCCCGCCACCTTGCGCTCCACATAGAGCAGGGCCATGCCGTTGGCGGCCACGAAGCCCATGATGGCCACCAGGGCCAGCACCAGCCGGACGAATTCGGGTGCGAAGAAGTCGCTCATCGGTCGATCTCCGGAATGACGAGGTCCAGGCTGCCCAGGATGGCCACGGCGTCGGAGAGAAGCGTCCCCCTGGCCAGTTCGGGGAAGAGGCTCAGGTTGGAGAAGCTGGGGGAGCGCAGCTTCACGCGGTAGGGGATCTCGGAGCCGTCGCTGGCCAGATAAACGCCGATCTTGCCGCGTGCGCCCTCCACGGCGAAGTAGCTCTCGCCCGCGGGGGGCTTCCACTTGCCGCGCGGGGCGTCGGGGTGCAGGTGGTGGCCTTCGGGCAGGCCGTCCAGGGCCTGGCGGAGGATGGCCAGGGAGGCTTCGATCTCGTCCATGCGCACCAGGTAGCGGGCCATGGAGTCGCCCTCCTCGCGTGTGGGCACGGGGAAGTCGAAGTGGGGGTAGGCCCCGTAGGGTTCGGCGCGGCGCACGTCGTAGGCCACGCCGGAGCCGCGCAACACGGGGCCGGTGGCCCCGTAGCGCCGGGCCATCATCCTGTCGATGACGCCCACATCCTCCAGGCGTCCGCGCAGGATCACGTTGCCGCTGACCAGCTGGCGGTACATCTCCAGGCGCTCGGGCATGCGGTCCAGGAAGGCGTAGGCGCTGCGGACGAAGCCGGGCGTCACGTCCGCGCAGAAACCGCCGAAGCGGAAGGCGGCGTAGGTGAGGCGCGAACCGGTGACCTCCTGGAGCATGTCCATGACGATCTCGCGGTCCTCGAAGGCGTACATGATGGGCGTCACGGCCCCCAGGTCCAGGAGGTAGGCCCCCCACCAGAGCAGGTGGGAGTTGATGCGGTTCAATTCCGTGACGATCACGCGGATGTACTCGGCCCGCGCGGGGACCTCGATCCCCGCCAGGCGCTCCACGGCTCCGGCCCAGGCCCAGTTCCAGGCCAGGGCGTGGAGGTAGTCCACGCGGCCCATGTTGGGGAAGAACTGCACGTAGGCGCGGTTCTGGGCCATGGCCTCGTGCATGCGGTGGATGTAGCCCAGCACCGGCTCGGAGCGCACGATGTACTCGCCGTCCATCTCCAGGAGCACGCGCAGCACGCCGTGGGTGGAGGGGTGCTGGGGCCCCATGTTCAGGATGAGGGTGTCGTCTCTGGCCTCCAGGGCGAAGTGGCGGGCGTAGAAGTCGCCTTCCAGGCCCTGGCAGGGATCGGCGGCGGGGATGCGGGTCATGACCGGCCCTCCTCGTGGCCGTCTGGTTGTGCGGCCTGCTCTTCCTCTTCGGGGCCGCACACGGCCATGAGCTCCTCGGCCAGGGCGTGGCCCCTGGCGGAGCCGATCCACTCGCCGTGGGGCCAGAGCTGGTTGATGGACATGCGCGCCACCGGAGCCTTCACCAGGGGGGGCGGGTCCAGTCGCTCGGCCAGGAGCAGGGGCGTGTCGTTGGCCGCGCCCTCGAAACGGATGCCGAAGAAGTCGGCGGTTTCGCGCTCGTGCCAGGAGGCCCCGGGGTAGATGCCCTCTATGGAGGGGCAGACGGGCGCGTCATGGGGCAGCAGCACGCGCAGCACCACGCGTCCCGGGCGGGTCCAGTGGGCGAAGTGGTAGAGCACGGCCATGCCCTCGGCCACGTCGAGGCCGCAGACGTCCTCCAGGAACCAGTCCTGACAGAGCAGGCGTTCGGCCACGCGGCGCAGGTCGCCGGGCTCGATGACCAGGGCGGCCTCGCGACCGCTCTGGCCCGGCGGCAGGGACAGGCCGAGGCGTGCGGTGAGTTCAGGCATGGATCACTCCTCCACCAGGGCCGGTACGGGCCAGAAGCGTTTGCCGGTCAGCTTGGCCTGGAGCCGGAAGATGCCCTCCATGAGGGCCTCGGGCCGGGGGGGGCAGCCGGGCACGTAGATGTCCACGGGGATGAGGTTGTCCACGCCCTCCACCACGCCGTACTGCCCCGGGTACTTGAAGGGGCCGCCCGAGATGGCGCAGTTGCCCATGGCCAGCACGAACTTGGGGGCGGGCATCTGCTCGTAGAGAGTGACCAGGGCCGGGGCCATCTTGCGGGTGACCGTGCCCGCCACGATCATCAGGTCGCTCTGGCGGGGCGAGGGGCGAAACACCTCCGCCCCGAAGCGGGAGAGGTCGAAGCGGGGCATGGTCACGGCCATCATCTCGATGGCGCAGCAGGCCAGGCCGAAGGTCATGGGCCACAGGGACATGGCCCGGCAGAGGTCGAAGACCTGCCCCGGCAGCTTGAAGTCCAGCCTGGGAGGCAGGACCTCGTCGGAGCGCGGCGTTAGCGGATGCGCCTGGGCCATGAGAACACCCCTTTTTTCTGGAAATAGGCCATGGCGAGCCCCAGCACGGCCACGAAGGCCAGCACGGCGAAGAAGGGCTCCCAGCCCGGGCTCTGGGGATAGCGCGCCGCCACCGGGAAGAGGTAGAGCACGTCCACGTCGAAGGAGAGGAAGATGAGGGCGTAGAGGGCGTAGTTGATGCCGAACCGCGTCCAGGCCTGACCGCGCGGGATCATGCCGCACTCGTAGGGTTCGGCGAAGGCCCCGCCCCGGGTGCGCGGGGCCAGGAGCCACGACGCGCCCAGGGGACCGGCCGCGAAGGCGACGCCCGCCGCGAGACAGAGAAAGACCGCCACGTTGAGCCAGCTGAAGACCATTGTTCACCTGCCAGCCGAAATTGTGCGAAACCTTACCAAGCCGTAACCAGCGTATGTCGGAATCGGAGTTATTTGTCCAGAAAAAACAATATTGTGTGCGTTTTTTCCCAATATGGAACCCCTTCGGTTGAGTATGCGCGCCGCCCGAACTGCGTTTCAAATAGACCAAATCTATGGCTTCATTTAAACCGATCGACTTGATCACTCCTCTCGTCCACGGGGCATGACGACGCGCGCGGATGTCCGGAGACGCCCGGGCGCCGCCGGAGAGGGCCTGAGCCCGTCGGCGAGAGGTTTCGGGGCGGCTGATGCCGCGCGCAGGCCCGACAGGGCGCGAGGCCGGACATTCGCGGGCGGGACGGGAAACGAAAGCGGCGCAGCCCTTGCCGGGCGGAACGGCCAGGGCTCAGTGGACGCCCAGGGGAGCGGAGGCGGCCGCTTCCAGGGGCAGGCGGATCACGAAGCGGCAGCCCTGTCCCGGCTGGGAGAGCACATAGATGCTGCCGCGATGGGCAGAAACGATGAAGAAGGAGACCGAAAGCCCGAGCCCGGTGCCCTCCCCCGGCGGCTTGGTGCTGAAGAAAGGCTCGAAGGCCTTGCGCCGGACCTCCTCGCTCATGCCCGGCCCGTTGTCCTCCACTTCAAGCACGGCCATGCCGTCCTCGCGGCGCAGGCGCAGCACCAGGCGCGGCGGAGCGCCCGGCGCAGGACGCGACCCCATGGCCTGGGCCGCGTTGCGCAGGAGGTTCAGGAGCACCTGCTCGATCTCCATGGGCGAACACGGAACCTTGGGCATGCCCGGTTCGTATTCGCGCACGATTTCGATCCTCTTGAAGTCGTACTTCTTTTTCAGATCGTAGTCCGTGCCGGCCAGCTCAAGACTGTTCTCCAGCAGATCCTCCAGGCTGGAGAGGACGCCCGGCGACTGGGAGCGCCGGGAGAACCCCAGCATGTTTCCCACGATGCGCGCGGCCCGCTCGCCGGACTGCCGGATGGAATCCAGAAACTCCAGCACGCCCCGCAAGCGGAAATAGTCCTGCATGGCGGCGAGATCAACGCCCGCCTCCCGGGCCGCGGCCTTGTTGGCGGCCAACTCCGGGGAGAGCCTGCGCCGGATGTTCTGCACTCCTTGAAGGATGCCGCCCAGAGGGTTGTTGATCTCGTGGGCCATGCCCGCCGCAAGGCCGCCCACGCTCATCATCTTCTCGGTCTGGACCATCATCTCTTCCAGGCGCAGCTTGTGGGTCACGTCGTCCACGCGCAGCACGGCGCCCTGCTCGCCGTCGGTGAGCAGGGGGTAGACCATCACGTCGTAAAAGCGCGGTTGGCCGCCTTCGTCCGGGCGCACGGTCTCCACCAGGAGCCTGCGCTCTTCCTGGGCGTTTTCCAGGGCAGGGCGAGCCTCGCGGTCCAGCCAGTCGCAGACCCGGGAGAGCGGGCTGCCCAGTGCCTTGGGGGCATCTTGTCCGCAGAGCTCCCCCGCTCCCTTGTTCCAGTGGGTCACCATGCCCCTGGCGTCCAGGCCGATGATGGCCGAGGGCATGGACTCCAGGATGTTGTTGAAGAGGTTGCGCGTCTCGCGCAGCGTGCGCTCGATGGCCTTGTAGTCCGTGACGTCGCGGATGGATTCGATGGCCCCCACAACCTCGCCCCGGCTGTCGTAAAGAGGCGCGGCCACGCCCCAGAGGGCTGTGGACACGCCGCGCACGGGGGCCGTGGTCTCGGCCACCACGCGGTCGCCCACCGTGCGCACGAAGTCGTATTCGCGCTTCACCTGCTCGTCGGGGAGGAACACCAGGTCGATGAGCATGGGGCGTCGTTTGCCGTAGATGGGCAGGGAATACTCGTGGTCGCCCTTGCCGAGCATGTCGGCGGCCTTGACCCCGCTCATCTCCTCCATGGCCCTGTTCCAGGCGATCACCCGCCCCTGCCGGTCGATGACGAAGGTGGCGTCGGGGGCGAAGTTGAAGATTTCGGAAGCGCGCTGTTCCGACTCGCGCAGGGCCTCCTCGGCCTGCTTGCGTGTGGTGATGTCGCGGAAGATGCCCTCCACGCCCAGCACCGCGCCCGAATCGTCCCGGTAGAAGGCGCTGCTGGTGGAGACCACCACGGGAGACCCGTCCTTGCGGACCAGGGTGACCTCGTAGTCGCGCAGTTCGCCTGTTCTCGACAGGGTGGCTAGGAAGTTGTCGCGCTCCTCGGGGTGCGCGTAGAAGCTCGCGGCGCTGCGGCCCAGCATTTCGTCCACCGAAGCGTAGCCCAGGAGACTGGCCCCGGAGGGGCTGAACATCACGAGCGATCCGTTCTTGTCGGTGCGGTAGTAGACGTCGGAGATGTTGTCGAGCACGGAGCGGTAGCGGGCCTCGCTTTCGCGCAGGTCCTCCTCGTCCTGGCGGCGCTGGGTGATGTCGCGCCCGGAGACGATGGCCACGTCGCGCCCGTCCAGGGCGGCCCGGCGGATGGAGACCTCCAGCCAGAAGAGCCTGCCGTCCCTGGTCCTGGCCCGCCAGGGGGTCACCACGGTCTCGCCGGCGGCGGCCCGGCGCAGAAGCGCTGCGGCTTCGGCCCGGGTGTAGGGGGCCTCGCCGGAACTGAGCGCTTCAACGCTCAGGGAAAGCATCTCCTCGCGGGTGTAGCCGTAGGTGTCCAGGGCGCGGCGGTTCACGTCGAGGATGGCGCCGTCGGAGCCGTCGTGGATGAAGAGCACGTCGCTCACGGAATCGAAAATGGTGCGGAAGCGTTCCCGGCTGTTCTCGAGTTCGGCCAGGTGGACCTTCACGCGCTCGTCTCCGCGCCGGATCACCACGAAGAGCAGCGCCGCCGAGAGGGAGACGAAGAACCACCCCTTGAGCGTCTGCGCCCAGTGCAGGCCCTCGGGCGACCCGAAAAAGAGCGCACTGACGGCCGCGTCGGAAAACACGATCCAGAGCACGCTCAGGATCAGATACATCAAGGCGACTTTCGCGGCCCGCGACTGGATCATCCGGAGACCTTCCACGTTTCCCTACCTGTAGCGCGTCGCGGGCTCGAAGACAACACGCGCAGTGCTCCTCAGGCAACGAACCCGTCCGGCACGACAGCGCCCGGCCGACGCGCGTACGGGGAGGCCCGTGCGGAACGTTGCGGCGGCCGGGTAGCGAACGCCCAGCCGACGCGCTGAAGGGGAGACCGGGGCGCTTCCTGGCGCCACGCCCCCAGGGTGTCCGGCCTCCCCGCGCGGGGAGGCCGGACACCCGTGCGTCAAATCCTGTAGGGCACCTTCTCGGCGGCCTGGATGGCCTCGATGACGCTGTCGTAGAGGTGGTCCGGCCCGATGAGGTCGTCGGTGCCGAAGCGGTGCATGGTGGTCAGGAAGTGGGGCCGCGCGCCCACCATGAAGAGTTCGATCTTGCGGTGTCGGCATTTGCGGATGAAGCCCTCCAGGGCGTTGACGCCCGTGGAGTCGATGGTGGGGGTGTGGGTCACGTCCAGGATGAACACTCGGGGCTTGCCCTTCACAACGTCCAGGATGTCCTGGAAGCGGTCGGCGATGCCGAAGAAGAAAGGCCCGTCGATCTCGTAGACCTGGATGGAGTCGTCCCCGGCCACGTTGCCGCTGGGCAGCGGGCAGGATTCGTAGTCCCCCGGGGCGTCGGCGCGTCCCGCGAGGCGCATGGGGGCCTCGGCGGTTTCCTCCTTGCCGTTGCCGGGAAGCTTCCAGGTGCTGATCTCGGTGAGCTCGCTCATGCGGCGCATGAAGAGCAGCGAGGCCAGCAGCACCCCCACGTACACGGCCACGGTGAGGTCCACCAGCACGGTGAGCGAGAACGTGGCCAGGAGCACCGACACGTCGGAACGCGGGGCCTTGAGGAGCCGTGCGAAGCGGCGGTATTCACTCATGTCGAAGGCCACCACCAGGAGCACGGCGGCCAGGCTGGCCAGGGGAATGGCCGAGGCCAGGGGCGCGGCGAAGAGCACGAAGAGCACCAGCGTGAGGGCGTGCACGCAGCCCGCCACGGGCGAGACCGCGCCGCTTTTGATGCTGGTCACCGTGCGGGCGATGGCCCCCGTGGCCGGGATGCCCCCGAAGAGCACGGAGGCGATGTTGGCCGTGCCCTGAGCCATGAGTTCGGCCGAGGAGTCGTGGCGGTCGCCGGTCATGCCGTCGGCCACCACGCAGCACAGGAGCGACTCGATGCCCGCCAGCAGGGCGATGGTCATGGCGTCGGGCATGAGCCCCTTCACGGAGGACCAGTCCAGGTTGGGCGGCGTGAAGGCGGGCAGCGCGGCGGGGATGCCCCCGAAGCGGGTGCCGATGGTCTCCACGGGCAGGAAGAAGGCGGCGGCGGTCACAGCGCCCACGGCAACGCCGAACACCGGGGCCGGGATGATCGGGAAGAAGCGCCGGGCCAGCAGGATGGCCCCCAGGGAGACCAGCCCGATGGCCGAGGTGGCGGGGTCCACCTTGTCCAGGGAGGAGGCCAGCAGGGCCAGCTTGGGCAGGAACTCCGAGGGAACGTGCTCGAGCTTCATGCCGAAGAATTCCGTGAGCTGGCTGAAGAAGATGAGCACCGCGATGCCGCTTGTGAAGCCGGTGGTCACGGGATAGGGGATGAACTTGATGAGCTTGCCCAGGCGGGCCGCGCCCATGAGCAGGAGCATGGCCCCGGCCAGGAGGGTGGTCATCACCAGGCCGTCGTAGCCGTGGCGGTCCACCACGCCCGCGATGATCACCACGAACGCGCCGGTGGGGCCGCCTACCGCGAAGCGCGATCCGCCCAGGAAGGAGATCAGAAAGCCCGCCACGATGGCCGTGAAGATGCCCCTCTCGGGGGGCACGTGGGAGGCGATGGCGAAGGCCATGGCCAGGGGAAGCGCCACCACGCCCACGGTGAGCCCGGCCAGCGCGTCCTTGGTCAGATCCCTGAGGCCGAGGCCCCGCCGCAACACCCGGAACAGCTTGGGCACGGGCCAGCCTTTGGCCTCGCGCCCCGCGAAAGATGCCTCTTCCAAAGCCCTCTCCCCTTTTGCCAGATAAAAAATACTGCAAATCTGAGCAGTTACAAATTGAAAAGCTTGCGAAATGCGTTTGCGACGCTACGCCCTTTCCCAGGGGATTCAAGCAAAAAATGTTGCACCCCCGCAGAAGGCGCGCACGCAACGCAAGGCCGGGCGGCCCCGGGGCCGCCTGGCGACGGCCGCGCCTGCCTCCCAACGCGAAAGGCCCCCGGCGCGCGTGCGCGCCGGGGGCCTCGAAAAACCGGACAAGCGGGCGATCAGGCGTTGTCGGCCTGGGCCTTGAGGGCTTCGGTCTGGTAGTGGCTGATGAGGGCGTCCATCATTTCGTCGATGTCGCCGTCCATGAGCCGGTCGAGGCTGTAGAGCGTCAGGTTGATGCGGTGGTCGCTCATGCGCCCCTGGGGGAAGTTGTAGGTGCGGATGCGCTCGGAGCGGTCGCCCGATCCCACCTGCTGGCGGCGGGTGGCCTCCACCTCCTGGCGCTGCTTCTCCTGCTCCTGCTGGAGCAGGCGCGAGCGCAGCACCTTGAGGGCCTTGGCCCGGTTCTTGTGCTGGCTCTTCTCGTCCTGGCAGATCACCACCAGCCCCGAGGGGATGTGCGTGACGCGCACGGCCGAGTCGGTGGTGTTCACGGACTGCCCGCCCGGGCCGCTGGAGCGGTACACGTCGATGCGCAGGTCGTTGGGGTCCAACTGCACGTCCACCTCGTCGGCCTCGGGGAGCACGGCCACTGTGGCGGCCGAGGTGTGGATGCGCCCCTGGGACTCGGTGGCGGGCACGCGCTGCACGCGGTGCGTGCCGGACTCGTACTTGAGGCGGCTGTACACCTTCTCGCCCGCGATGCTCAGGATGATTTCCTTGTAGCCGCCGGTGTCGGAGGGCGATTCGCTCATCACCTCCATCTTCCAGCGCTTGCGTTCGGCGTAGCGCACGTACATGCGGAAGAGGTCGGCCGCGAAGAGGGCCGCCTCCTCGCCTCCGGTGCCCGCGCGGATTTCCAGGAGGATGTTCTTGTCGTCCAGGGGGTCCTTGGGCAGCAGCAGGAGCTTCAGCTCGTCCTCCAGGCGGGGCATCTCCTCCTGGATGGCGGAGACTTCGGCCTTGGCCAGGTCGCGCATGTCGGGGTCGGCGTCCTCCAGGAGGAGCTTGTTCTCCTCCAGGTCGTCCCGGAGCTTCTTGAAGCGGCGGTACACGGCCACCACCTCGCCCAGGTCCGCGTGGGCCTTGGTGAGCTTGCGGTAGCGCTCCTGGTCGGAGAGGGCGTCGGGGGAGGAGAGGTCCTTCTCCAGGGTCAGGAACTTCGATTCGATGCTTTCGAGCTTGGCGAACATGATGGCGTCCGTTTACCGCTGGCCCAGCGCGCCCTTGAGGGCGGCGATGGCCACCTCGATCTGGGCGTCGTCGGGTTCGTGGGTGGTGAGCATCTGCATGGCCATGCCGGGACAGGAGAGGGCCTTGCAGAGGATGCTCTTGTGGAATTTCCCGGAGAATTTGATGATCTCGTAGGAGATGGCGCTGATGGGGATCATGAGCACGAACTTGACCCCGATGATCCAGACCTGCTTGAGCACGGCGTTCTGGGGCGACCAGAGCTGGATCAAAAGCGGCACCAGGAACGTGAAAAGCACGATGGACACGGCCAGCACGAAGAGCAGGAACGTGGTGCCGCAGCGCGGGTGCAGGCGCGAGAAATCGCGCACGGCCTGGGGCGAAAGCTCCACCGCGTTCTCGTGCGCCCAGATCACCTTGTGCTCGGCCCCGTGGTACTGGAACACGCGGCGGATCTCCGGGATGAAGGAGATGGCCAGGATGTAGCCCACGAACATGAGCAGCTTGAACAGGCCGTCCCACATGTGGAACGAGAGCGCCTCGGCGTCGCCCGAGAGCCCGAGCCAGTTCATGCCCAGCGAGAAGAGGTGCGGAGCCACCACGAAGAGCAGCAGGGCGAAGCCGATGGCCCCGGCCATGGTCAGGGCCATGGCCCAGGGCGATATCTCGCCCTCCTCCTCGTCCAGGGACTGCTGGGCCGAGAAGTTGAGCGCCTTGATGCCGTTGACCAGCGTCTCCAGCAGCACCGGGAAGCCGCGCAGGAAGGGCTTGCGCAGGCACTTGGGCGTCAGGCTGAACCAGGGGCGCGTTTCCACGAAAATCTCGCCCGAGGGTTTGCGCACGGCGATGGCCAGGCAGTCCTTGGAGCGGATCATCACCCCTTCCATGACGGCCTGCCCGCCCACGGTGTCGTTGGGGCCGGATGCCAGGAGGGACACGGACTTCAGGATGCGGCGGATCATGGCAGCCCTGGCGGCGCGGCGGTCGCGCCGCCCAAGTGAAAGATTCGTCGGGGCGTGGAGCCCGTGGCGAACAACGCCAGGAGCCCGGCCGTCGGCTATTCCGGCGGCCCGGGGATGGATCGGCCCTGCAGGCGGCTGCGGGCCGCGCCCGGGGCCGCGTCCGCGCCGCCCGGCGGCAGGCCGCCACCCGGCGCGGACGCGGCCACGCGAGGCGCGCCAAGCCTTGCGGGCTAGGCCTTCTTGTCCTCGAACTTGGCGTACTTCTTCCGGAAGCGGTCGATGCGCCCGGCGGTGTCCACGAAGCGCTGCTTGCCGGTGTAGAAGGGGTGGCAGTTGGAACAGATTTCCACGCTCACGGTCTCGCCCTTGGTGGAGATCGCCTCGGACTGGTAGCCGCAGTTGCAGACGATCTTGGACTTGAAAGTCTTGGGATGGATGCCGCTCTTCATAAAATGCTCCTTGCTCAAATCGAAGACGGGCTCTATACACTCCCGCCAGCCGGGTGGCAAGCGAAATCCCGCGCTTTCGCGCGCCGCCCCGCCGTGCTACACGCTGCGGCACGAACGGACCCGGATCCCCCGCGCGCCCGCATCCGGCCGCGCTCCCCCAGCCCGTCGCGCAAACAACCCATCGAGGACCTATTTATGTCTCTCACCGAAAAAAACGCCGTCGTCTCGCGCCTGCTCGCCTCCCACGGCGAGGAGATCGCCGCCCACGAACACCTCACTCCCCAGGACATGGCCAGGGGCCTGGACGCGGGCCGCATGGTCCTGCTGGCCAACCCCGCCCATAAGAATGTGTCGCCCACGCTCATCGGTCAACCCGCCCGGGTGAAGGTGAACGCCAACATCGGCACCTCGCCCATGATCAACGACGTGGCCATGGAGCTCAAGAAGCTGCGCCTCGTCGAGCAGGCCGGGGCGCACACCGTCATGGACCTCTCCACCGCCGGAGACCTCGACCAGGTGCGCCTGCGCATCCTGGAAGCCTCGCCCCTGCCCCTGGGCACCGTGCCCCTCTACTCCGTGGCCCAGCCCTACGTGGCCAAAGGCCAGGACCCCAGCGACTTCACCGCCGAGGAACTCTTCGAGGAGATCGAGAAGGAAGCCGAACAGGGCGTGGACTTCATGACCCTGCACTGCGGCGTCACCGCGCGCGCGGCGGCCATGGCCTCCGACGGGCGGCGCATCCTGGGCATCGTCTCGCGCGGCGGGGCGCTCCTGGCGCGCTGGATGAAGCGGCGCAACGCCGAAAACCCGCTCCTGGAGCACTATGGCCGTCTGCTCACGATCTGCCGCAAGCACAACGTGACCATCAGCCTGGGCGACGGCCTGCGCCCCGGCGCGGGCGCGGACGCCGGAGACGCCGCCCAGTGGGAGGAGGTCTCCGTGCTGGGCGACCTGGCCCGCCAGGCCCTGGACTACGGCGTGCAGACCATGATCGAAGGCCCCGGCCACGTGCCCCTGCATCTGGTCCAGGCCCAGATCCAGGGCATCAAGCGCCTCACCAACAACGCCCCCCTCTACGTTCTCGGCCCCCTGACCACCGACGCCGCCGCAGGCTACGACCACATCGCCGGGGCCATCGGCGGCGCCCAGGCCGCCTACCACGGGGCCGACTTCCTGTGCTACCTCACCCCGGCCGAGCACGTCACCCTGCCCGGCCCCGAGGACGTGTGGGACGGCGTGAAGGCCAGCCTCATCGCGGCCCAGTCCGCCGAAACCGCCCTGGGACGCCCCTGGGCCGTGGAGCGCGACCTGGCCATCTCCCGCGCCCGCGCCGCCCTGGACTGGGAGGCCATGGCCGACAACGCCCTGGACCCCCACACCCTGCGCAAGCGCCGCAAGGACTTCCACAAGGAAAAGGAGTGCGCCATGTGCGGCGCGTTCTGCGCCATCCGCATGCTGGAAGGCGCTGAGCACGGCGTCTGCGACAAGGGCTGATCCGCCGCCGCCCGCGAAATACCGGCCCGGTGCGACGCAACGTCGCGCCGGGCCGTTCCTTTTGCCGCCGGGACATGCTAGGGAAAGCCATCTTCCCGACACAGGAGGCCCCATGCGCAAGATCGTGTTCGTCCGCCACGGCCAGAGCCAATGGAACCTGGAGAACCGCTTCACCGGCTGGACCGACGTGCCCCTCTCGCCCCTGGGCATCCAGGAGGCTCTGGCCGGGGCCAAGGCCCTGGCGGACGCGGGGCTCGATTTCGACCTCTGCCACACCTCGCTGCTCAAGCGCGCCGTGAAGACCCTGGACATCATCCTGGAGGCCATGGACCGCCTGTGGCTTCCCGTCGCCAAGGACTGGCGGCTCAACGAACGCCACTACGGCGCGCTCCAGGGCCTGAACAAGGCCGAAACGGCCGCCAAATACGGCGACGAACAGGTGTTCGAGTGGCGCAGGAGCTACGACGTGCGCCCACCCGCCCTCGACGCCGAAGACCCGCGCCACCCCCGCTTCGACCGGCGCTACGCCGCCCTCGCCCCGGACGAACTCCCCGCCGTGGAATGCCTCAAGGACACCGTGGCCCGCGTGCTGCCCTGCTGGCACGAGCAACTGGCCCCGGCCGTGCGCTCCGGCAGCCGCGTGCTGGTGGCGGCCCACGGCAACTCCCTGCGCGCCCTGGTGAAATACCTCGACGGCATCAGCGACGAGGACATCGCCCAGCTGAACATCCCCACGGGCGTGCCCCTGGTCTACGAACTCGACGACAACCTGAAGCCCCTCACGCGCTACTACCTGGGCGACCCCGAAGAGATCGCCCGGCAGGTGCAGGCCGTGGCCGACCAGGGCAAGGCGCGGGCCTGAGTCCGCGCCCGAACAGCCAGGAGAAGACGTGCGAACTTCGCGCGCCGGGCGGGACAGACCTGCTCACGCAGACGGAGCGCTCGGAAGGCCGATGCCCCCGCGACGGAGCTCCTGCTTTCGGACCCTGGAGAGGGCCCCCGGCCCCTGCCGTGGCGGAGAATCATTCCTTCTTGGAGCCGGGAAGCAAAAGACGCGCTGGACGCTCGCCGCCGCTGCTGATAACGTGTCGGAGTCCGGGTTTCCCAGGCATTCCCTCCCCTCCTGCGGCGCGGCTCCCGGTTGCGGAGCGCGGCGGCGGCGCCTGGGTTTACGGGTCGTTGTTGTCGCCCGCACGTTCTCCACTTTCAAAAGGGTTGTTTGTCGACCATGAAGAAGCTTCGGATCGCCGTCGCCCTCGGCACGCGCCCGGAGGTGGTGAAGCTGGCCCCGGTGGTCAAGGTCCTGCGCTCGCAGCCCGAGGCCTTCGAAGTGTCCGTGCTTTCCACCGGACAGCACCGTCAGATGCTCGATCAGGCCCTGGCCCCCTTCGGGCTGGAGGTGCAGACCGACCTGCGCCTCATGCGCGAGAACCAGACCCTGCCGGACCTCACGGCCCTGGCGCTCACGGCCGTCACGGGCGCGCTGGCCTCGTTGCGGCCGGACATGCTCCTTGTGCAGGGCGACACCACCACGGTGCTGGCGGCCTCCCTGGCGGCCTTCTACGCCCGCGTGCCCGTGGGCCACGTGGAGGCGGGGCTGCGCAGCCACGACATGGCCAACCCCTTCCCCGAGGAGGCCAACCGCAGGCTCACCAGCGTGCTGGCGGAGCTGCACTTCGCCCCCACGCCCGGGGCCGGGGACGAACTCCTGCACGAGGGCGTCGCGGCCGACCGGGTGGTGGTCACGGGCAACACGGTGGTGGACGCCCTGCTGGAGCTTTCCGCCAGGCCCTTCAACCCGGCCGGGACGCCCCTGGAGGGCCTGCCCCTGGAGGGCAAACGCGTGGCGCTGGTCACGTCGCACCGCAGGGAGTCCTTCGACGGCGGCATCGAGCGCATCTGCCTGGCCCTGGCCGAACTGGCCCGCGCCTTCCCCGATCTGGCCGTGGTCTACCCCCTGCACCTCAACCCCAACGTGCGACGCGCCGCACGGAGCATCCTGGAGGGCTGCCCCGGGGTGCACCTCACGGAGCCCCTGGACTACCCCTGCATCGTGCACCTGATGCGACGCGCCGAGCTCATCCTCACGGACTCCGGGGGCATCCAGGAGGAGGCCCCGACCTTCGACACACCGGTGCTCGTGCTGCGCACGGTCACGGAGCGCCCCGAGGCCAGCCTGCGCGGCCAGGCCGTGCTGGTGGGTACGGACAAGGACCTCATCGTGGCCACGGCCACGCGCCTGCTCACCGACCCCGCCGCCCGCGCGGCCATGACCGGCAAGGGCAACCCGTACGGCGACGGCCGCGCCGCCGGGCGCATCGCCAGGGCCATCCTGGGCTGGGCCGGGGGGCAGACGCCCCCGCTGGCGCCGGAGCTTCAGTTCGTCCCGTAGCGAGTCCGCCATGTCGATGTTCGATCTCTCCATCCCCTACGTCCTGCTCGGGCTCAAGCTGCTGCTCATCCTGCTTTCGCTGGTGTTCTTCGTCAGCGGCATCGACGAGCTCTTCTTCGATTTAGTGTATCTGGTGCGCCGCACCTACAGGAAGCTTTTCATCCTGCCCAGGTACGAGCCCCTCACGGACGAGAAGCTCCTGGCCGTGCCGGAAAAGCTCATCGCGGTGATGATCCCCTGCTGGGACGAATCCGCCGTGATCCGCAAGATGCTTGCCAACACCATCCGCAGCGTCAACTACTCCAACTATTACATCTTCGTGGGGACCTACCCCAACGATCAGGCCACCCAGCGCGAGGTGGAACTCGCCCGGGAAAGCTTCGACAACGTCCAGCGCATCGTCTGCCCCAAGGACGGCCCCACCAACAAGGCCGACTGCCTCAACTGGGTCTACGAGGGCATCAAGCTCTTCGAGAAGGACCACGGCCTCACCTTCGAGATCTTCGTGATGAACGACTCGGAGGACATCGTGCACCCGCTCTATCTCAAGCTCTTCAACTACCTCATCCCGGCCAAGGACATGGTGCAGCTGCCCGTGTTCCCCCTGCCCGGCGTCTGGTGGAACCTCACGCGCGGGCACTACCTGGACGAGTTCGCCGAGAACCACTCCAAGGACATGACCGTGCGCGAGGTCCTGAGCCGCAGCGTGCCCTCGGCGGGCGTGGGCAGCGCCTACAGCCGCCGCGCCCTGGACGCCCTGGCCGCCGAGACGAACCACCAGCTCTTCAACATCAACTCCCTCACCGAAGACTACGATTTCGGCATGCGCCTGGGCAAACACGGCTTCAAGCAGATCTTCGTTCGCCACGCCATCCGCCGCACCGTGAAAAAACGCGGGCTCTTCGGCGGCGTGCGCGAGGTAACAACCCGCGAATACGTGGTGATCCGGGAGCTTTTCCCCGGCACGCTCCGAACGGCCATCCGGCAGAAATCGCGCTGGGTCATCGGCATCGCGCTCCAGGGCTGGGCCTCCATCGGCTGGCAGGGGGGGTTCTGGTCCTGCTACATGCTCGCGCGCGACCGCAAGTCGCTCCTCACCAACCAGGTGAACATGCTGGGCAACATGCTGGTGCCCATCATCGGCGGCTTCTGGCTCTGGAAGACGCTCAATCCCGACGGGTACCGCTATCCGCCGCTGGTGGAGGAAAACACGCCCCTCTGGACGCTTCTGATCATCAACATGTTCTTCCTGGCCTGGCGCATGCTCTGGCGCGCCGTGTACACTTCTCGCATCTACGGCCCCCTGCAGGGCCTGCTCTCCGTGCCCCGGCTCTTCTGGGGCAACCTCATCAATTTTTTCGCCACCCTGCGCGCCATCCGCATGTACGTGCGCTACCTCATCACCGGCAAGATCATCGCCTGGGACAAGACCGCCCACGTCTACCCCAGCGAGGACGAACTGCGCGCCTACCGCCGGCGCCTGGGCGATCTGCTCCTGGACAAGCGCTACGTCACCGTGCAGCAGCTCGACGAGGCCCTGGAACTGCAAAAATCCACCGGGCAGTCCCTGGGCGAGGTGCTCCTGGCCAAGGGGCTCATCGGGGAAGACGATCTGGTGCAGACCCTCGGCGTCCAGTTCCGCCTGAACACCGTACGGATCGACCCCTATGCCGTTCCCGAGGACGTGCTGGAACTCATCCCCAGGGAGGTCGCCCTGGCCAACGACATCTTCCCCCTGGGCCTGGAACCTGCGGGGGCTCTGCGCGTCGCGGTGCTAACTCCCCTGGCCGCACCGGAGCTGCGCCGCCTGGAAGAGGCCCTGGGACGCCCCCTGGAGATGGTGCTCGCCTCCAAGAGCGACATGGCCTTCGCCCTGCGGCGCGGCTATGAGAGGCACGCCATACCGGAGGCCGCACCGGCCACGCCGCTGGGCGAGCGTCTGGTCAAAGGCTGCGTGATCACCCCGGATCAGCTCGACGACGCCCTGCGGACACAGCGGCGCGGCTACGCCCGCCTGGGCGACATCCTCGTTCTGGAAGGTTCCCTCCCCGCCGGCAAACTCAGCAAGGCCGTGGCGGAGTTCTACAAAGGGGCGGGCGCTCAGCGCCGCTTCGGGGACTTCCTGGTGGAGAAAGGCTACGTCACGCAAGCCCAGCTGGACGCGGGCCTGCGGGTCCAGGCCAAGAAAACCCGCTTCCTGGGCGACATTCTCTCCGACATGGGCGTTCCCGCCGGGGACATCGACGCGGCCCTCAACGACAAGGTGGCGCCCCGGTGCTGAACAAGTCCCGTTCCTCCTCCGGCCTCCTCCGCCGGGGTTTGACGGTCCTGGCGGCCCTCTTCGCGCTGGCCTCCTGCCCGGAGTGGCGTGGCATGGCGCAGGCGCAGGCCGTGCCGGACTCCGTGACCCTGGAGGGCAACTGGTTCCAGCGCGAGCTCACGCGTCTCAAATCCTTCCCGCACCTGGACAAGGCCTACCGCCTGCTCGCCCAGGGCAACCGGAGCGAGGCCGTCAGGGAATTCCAGACCTATCTTGCCCTGGTTCCCGGGGACACCAAGGTGCAGGAACTGCTGGCGGGCCTGTTGGCCGAGGAAGGCCGAGCCGAAGAAGCCCTGCGCCAGGCCGAGGCCGTGCTTGCCGAGCGGCCCGGCCTGCCGCGCATGCGCCTGATCAGGGCCAACCTGCTGGCCCGCCTGGGCCGCGACGACGATGCCGCCAAAGACTACGAACAGGTTCTCGCGGAAGGCGGCCAGGACCGCGAACTCGTGCTCCAGGCCTCGGCGGGCTTGGCCGGAATCCGCCTGCGTCAGGGCCGCCCCGCCGAGGCCCTGGCCCTGCTGGAGGGCCTGGACAAGCCCGTACCCGTCACCTCGCCCGCGGCAACGCTCCTGCGCGCCCAGGCCCTGGTGGCGCTGGGCCGCTCGGCCGAGGCCCTGGCCCTGCTGGCCAAATCCCTGGAGGCTGCCTCCACGCCCCAGAGCAAGGCCGAAGTCCTGGACCTCTGGGCCAAGGCCCTCGAAGACCAGGGGGACCTGGAGGGCGCGCGCGAGCGCCTGCTGGAAAGCTTGCGCACGGCCCCCGGCAGGGCCGCCGCCCTGCGCGCCCTGGCCGAGAACGCCATCCGGCGCAAGGCCCCGGAGGAGGCCGTGGAGTACGCCCGGCAGGCCGAGGCGGCCGAGGCTTCCCCGGCCGCGCGGGAGCTAGCGGCCAACGCCCTGCTCCTGGCGGGACGCCCGCGCGAGGCCGCCCAACTGCTCGAGAGCATGGCCGCCGAAGCCGCCAGCCGGGAAGAGCGAGACCGCCTGACCCTGCGCGCCGCCAACGCCCTCGCCCTGGCGGGCGACGACGCGGCCGCCGCCGAGGCCTACGCGCGCGCCGCCCAGGATGGCCGCGACGCCGGAGCCCTGGAAGGGCTGGCCGCGGCCTTCGAGCGCCTGGGCCGCTTCCAGGAAGCCGCC